>JAHEEK010000029.1:0-32557 GCA_024640765.1 Thalassobium sp.
GCTTGTTGCCCCTAGGCCTTCTTCATACCAATTGGAATTGCTGCCCTCTTCATTTACTTGCGTCCACGGGCAGGATTAGCAATCTTGCAATATGATATTGGCTTTTGAGCCTATTGTATGCGTTTGAGTAAATCCTACTCCCGCAACCAACGCTAACTTAACGATTACAATGCACTAGCTAGGCCCACTTGTAGTTAAAGCTGACGCTGATCCGGTCTTCTTCGGACATGTTCATGGGAACTTCGTGGCGCAGCCAGCTTTCCCAAAGCAAAACATCTCCGACGGCAGGTTTGGCGTACACGAATGTCTTTAGCTCTTCCCGCGCGTCTGCGGTGCGGGGTGGTGCCGCCATCATCATCTGTGAACGCGGGTCTTCAAGTTTCAGCGCCGAAGTGTCTTCGGGCATGGCCACATAGGTGGTTCCAGAAATAACCGAATGGGGGTGGATGTGGGATGTGTGGATGCCACCTTCTGGCAGGATGTTGATCCAGATGTCTTCCAGCACCAATTCACGGTCACCCAAGTCAAAACACAGGTCCTTGGCAAATTCAGCTACGTGTTTATCGAGCGCGTCCACCACATCCTTGAAGATCGGAAAGCGCCACGGCAAATCCGTAAGGGACGCATAGCTGGTGTAGCCTGCATAGCCGTTTTGCTCGCACCACTCTTGGCCAGCCTCATCATCTTCTGCGATGACATAGCAGGATTGCTCCAACTCGGTTGGGTCAATTTTGCCATGCTGTGACAGTGCGGCTGAGTAAAGGCGGGTTGCGAAGAGCGATTTAATCTGTGTCATAGCGCAGTCGATACCTGATCGTCTTGCGTCAAGCCAGTGTCATTGACTGTCCTGACCGTGGGGCGCGTGGTTCTTCCCTTTTGGCCCATACTGCGGGCGATAAAAACAAAGGGGTTGCGTGGTTTCGCTATCCCCCCTATATGACCAGCTTCTACACCCACTCCACCAGAATCGGGGTGACCCTCGGGGGCCCGCTGGTGATGTTGACAAAGGAATAGTCCAATGGACGCTAAAGAACTCCGCGAGAAGTCGCCGGATCAGCTTCGCGAAGACCTCGCATCGCTCAAAAAAGAAAGCTTTAACCTGCGTTTTCAGCAGGCGACTGGCCAACTTGAAAACACAGCACGTATGCGCCAAGTCCGTCGTGACGCGGCACGTGTAAAAACAATTCTGAACGAAAAAGCAGCATCTGCTGCAGCGGAGGCTTAACCTATGCCCAAGCGTATCCTGCAAGGTGTTGTCACAAGCAACCAAAACGAGCAAACCGTCACTGTATCGGTTGAACGTCGCTTCACACACCCCGTTCTGAAAAAGACCATCCGTAAGTCCAAAAAGTACCGGGCGCACGATGAGAAGAATTCTTTTAATGTTGGTGACCTCGTTCGTATTATCGAATGTGCACCGCGTTCTAAGACAAAGCGTTGGGAAGTTCTGGCAGACTAAGTCAGGCTTCACAGCTTAATCGAAACCCTGGGGATAGGGCACGCATCGCCCCCCAAAGGTCGGGAGAAACCAAATGATCCAGATGCAGACCAACCTGGATGTTGCTGACAACAGCGGCGCTCGCCGTGTTCAGTGCATTAAGGTGTTGGGTGGCTCTAAGCGTAAGTACGCTTCCGTAGGTGACATTATTGTCGTCTCGGTTAAAGAAGCCATCCCGCGTGGCCGTGTGAAAAAAGGCGACGTCCGTAAGGCCGTAGTTGTTCGCACCGCTAAAGAAGTTCGTCGCGAAGACGGCACAGCAATTCGCTTTGACCGTAACGCAGCAGTTATCCTGAACACCAACGGTGAGCCAATCGGCACACGTATCTTCGGGCCAGTTGTTCGCGAATTGCGCGCCAAAAACTTTATGAAAATCATCTCGCTCGCGCCGGAGGTGCTGTGATATGGCTGCTAAGTTGAAAAAAGGTGACACTGTTATCGTGATCGCCGGAAAAGACAAAGGCAAAACAGGCACAATTCAGTCTGTCGACCCGTCAGCTGGCAAGGCTGTTGTAGAGGGCGTTAACATCGCCATCCGCCACACACGCCAATCGCAGACAAGCCAAGGTGGCCGCATTCCAAAAGCAATGCCCATCGAGCTGTCGAACCTCGCGTTTGCCGACAAGAACGGCAAAGCAACACGCGTCGGCTTCAAAATGGAAGGCGACAAGAAAGTTCGCTTCGCCAAAACCACGGGAGACGTGATTGATGCTTGATACAGCAAACTACACACCCCGTCTGAAGTCTCTTTACAACGACACCATTCGTGCGTCGATGAAAGAAGAGTTCGGCTACAAGAACGACATGCAGATCCCGCGTTTGGACAAAATTGTTCTGAACATCGGTGCGGGCGCTGAAAGCGTTAAAGACAGCAAGAAAGTGAAAGCGGCTCAGGAAGATCTGACTGCAATCGCTGGTCAAAAAGCTGTTGTTACAATGGCCAAGAAATCAATCGCGGGCTTCCGAGTTCGTGAAGACATGCCTCTTGGTACCAAAGTAACGTTGCGCGGCGAGCGTATGTACGAATTCCTTGATCGCTTTATCACCATCGCAATGCCTCGTATCCGCGACTTCCGCGGTATCTCGGCTAAGTCATTCGATGGCCGTGGCAACTACGCCATGGGCATGAAAGAGCACATCGTGTTCCCTGAAATCGACTTTGATAAAGTCGACGAAGTCTGGGGCATGGACATCATCATCTGCACTACCGCGCCAACGGATGCGGAAGCCAAGGCACTGTTGAAAGCTTTCAACATGCCCTTCAATTCGTAAGCGCGGAGAGGACTGAGATATGGCTAAAAAATCTATGATCGAACGCGAGAAAAAGCGTCAGCGCCTGGTGGAGAAATTTGCCGCTAAGCGTGTTGAGCTTAAGTCAATTGCGCGTGACGAAAGCAAGCCCATGGAAGAGCGGTTCAAAGCACAGCTTGAGCTGGCAAAATTGCCCCGCAACTCTTCAGCTACACGCCTTCACAACCGTTGCCAACTTACAGGCCGTCCCCACGCTTACTACCGTAAGCTTAAGGTCAGCCGTATTGCTCTTCGTGAGCTTGGCAGCCAGGGACAAATCCCTGGTATGGTCAAGTCAAGCTGGTAAGGGAGGTTTAACAAATGAACGATCCTATCGGTGATATGTTGACACGCATCCGCAATGGTCAGATGCGCGGAAAATCCACGGTTGAAACCCCTGCGTCCAAGCTCCGTGCTTGGGTTCTGGATGTACTTGCTGACGAAGGCTACATCCGCGGTTATGAAGGCAAGACTGGCATTGATGGCCACCCTGCTTTCGAAATCAGCCTGAAATACTACGAAGGCACTCCTGTCATTCGCGAAGTGAAGCGGGTTTCTACACCTGGCCGCCGCGTTTACATGGGCGCTAATGATATCCCCACCGTCCGTCAGGGCTTGGGTGTGTCGATTGTCAGCACGTCTCGTGGCGTGATGTCGGATGCAAACGCGCGCGCAGCCAACGTCGGCGGCGAAGTGCTCTGCACAGTCTTCTAAGGAGGAACAGATGTCTCGTATTGGTAAAAAACCAGTTGCTCTGCCCTCCGGTGTAGAAGCGAAAATCGACGGTCAGACCGTTGAAGTGAAAGGCCCTAAGGGTGTCCGTTCCTTCACCGCGACTGACGATGTCACACTCGCCGTCGAAGATGGTGTTTTGTCTGTTACGCCACGCGGCCAGTCCAAGCGTGCACGTCAACAGTGGGGCATGACCCGCACAATGGTCGCCAACCTGGTGACTGGTGTGACAGACGGCTTCAAAAAAGAGCTTGAGATCAACGGTGTTGGTTATCGTGCCGCCATGGAAGGCAAGAACATCAAACTGTCATTGGGCCTGTCCCATGACGTTGTGTTCGAAGTTCCAGATGGCGTTACAGTAACTGCCCCGAAGAACACACAGCTCATTGTGGAAGGTATCGACGAACAACAGGTCGGTCAGGTTGCGGCAAACATCCGCGCTTGGCGTAAGCCCGAGCCTTATAAAGGCAAGGGGATCAAGTATGTCGACGAATATATCTTCCGCAAAGAAGGTAAGAAGAAGTAAGGAACCGCAGCTATGGCTAACAGTAAAAGAACTCTGTTCCTTAAGCGCCGCCTGCGCGTTCGGAACAAACTTCGCAAGGTGAATGCAGGACGTATGCGTTTGTCCGTTCACCGTTCAAACAAAAACATCAGCGTACAGCTGATCGACGACGTAGCTGGTAAAACAGTTGCCTCAGCTTCCTCAATGGAGAAAGACTTGGGCGTCGTAGGTCAGAACAACATCGCAGCAGCAACGAAAGTTGGCGCAGTGATCGCGGAACGTGCGAAAAAAGCCGGTGTCGAAGCAGCATACTTCGATCGTGGCGGTTTCCTCTTTCACGGGAAAGTAAAGGCTTTAGCCGATGCTGCTCGTGAAGGTGGTCTGAAGATCTAAGGAGACGGAAAATGGCAGAACGTGAAAACCGTCGGGGTAAAGGTCGCGATCGCGAAGAGACCCCTGAATTCGCCGACCGTCTGGTGGCGATCAACCGTGTGTCGAAAACTGTTAAGGGTGGTAAGCGCTTTGGCTTTGCCGCACTCGTAGTTGTCGGCGATCAGAAAGGCCGTGTTGGCTTCGGTAAAGGTAAAGCGAAAGAGGTCCCTGAGGCCATTCGCAAAGCCACCGAGCAAGCAAAGCGTCAGATGATCCGTGTGCCTCTTCGCGAGGGCCGCACATTGCACCACGATATGGCTGGCCGTCACGGCGCAGGCAAAGTTGTAATGCGTACCGCCCCAACGGGTACTGGTATCATTGCTGGTGGTCCAATGCGTGCTGTGTTCGAGATGTTAGGTGTTCAGGACGTGGTTGCTAAGTCAATCGGTTCACAGAACCCTTACAACATGATCCGCGCTACGTTGGATGGCCTCACCAAGGAAAGCAGCCCCCGTCAGGTGGCACAGCGCCGTGGTAAGAAAGTTGCTGACATCCTGCCCAAAACTGACGCTCCAGCGCCTGCCGCTGAAGCCGAAGCTTAAGGAGACTGACCAATGGCTAAAACCATCGTTGTTAAGCAAATCGGTTCACCCATTCGCCGCCCTGAAAAGCAGCGTAAGACTTTGATCGGTCTGGGCCTGAACAAAATGCACAAAACCCGTGAGCTAGAAGACACACCATCCGTTCGCGGCATGGTTAATTCTATCTCTCACATGGTTGAGATTATCGAAGAAAAAGGCTGAGCTTCGGCTTAGTTGACAGATTTGCGCCTCGCATTCGTGCGGGGCGCTTTTCGTTTGGCGTAATTGATGCGTGCAGCACCTTGATCCAAGGGCGTTGCGGGTCTATACGCCGCCAGTGGGCATCCATTGGGTATCCCGAATCATTTTAACGCCGTGTCCCTCCCGTTCGCTTCGGGGAGACCGTCCGGCAAAGGAGAAGCGATATGAAACTCAACGAACTACACGACAATCCCGGTGCAACCAAAAAACGCAAGCGCGTTGGTCGTGGTCCGGGTTCCGGCACTGGTAAGACTGGTGGCCGTGGTATCAAAGGTCAAAAGTCCCGTTCGGGTGTTGCGATCAAAGGTTTTGAAGGCGGGCAGATGCCCCTCTACCAACGCCTTCCAAAGCGTGGCTTCAACAAACCGAACCGCAAGAAATTTGCAGTCATCAACCTTGGCTTGATCCAGAAGTTCATCGACGCAGGTGTTCTGGAAGCCGGCAAAATCACTGAAGATACACTGGTATCTACAGGTGTTGTGCGCCGCAAGCTGGACGGTATTCGCATTCTCGCCAAAGGCGAAGTAACAGCGAAAATTACTGCTGAAGTAACTGGCGCATCAGCTGGGGCGATCGCCGCTGTTGAAAAAGCCGGCGGTAAATTGACCGTTACTGGCCCAGCAAAAGAAGCGGCCGCTGAATAAGAGGTTGTTAGGGGCGCTTACGCCCCTTACATAACGCTTTAAGTTTTCCAAGCGCCGCCAACGGGAAGCCGTCTGGCGGCGCATTTGATTAAAAGAGACGATTGATATGGCATCAGCTGCGGAACAAATGGCCTCCAACATGTCGTGGGGGGCTTTCGGGAAAGCGACCGAATTGCGCCAGCGCATTTTATTTGCGATTGGTTTGTTAATCGTCTATCGGATCGGGACGTATATTCCGGTGCCGGGCATCGATGCAGACAGTCTGCGTACGTTCATGGATCAAGCGGCCAGCGGTATTGCGGGTGTCTTGGGTATGTTTACCGGTGGTGCGCTGTCGCGGATGGGTATCTTCGCCCTTGGCATCATGCCTTACATCTCAGCCTCGATCATCATTCAGCTTTTGACAGCGATGGTTCCTTATTTCGAGCAGCTGAAGAAAGAAGGCGAGCCTGGCCGTAAGAAAATCAACCAATTCACGCGCTACGGCACAGTGGTGCTGGCGACGTTCCAAGCGTACGGGTTGGCTGTCTCGCTTGAGGCTGGCGATCTTGTGACTGATCCCGGTTGGTTCTTCCGTATTTCGTGCGTTGTGACCCTTGTGGGTGGCACGATGTTCCTGATGTGGCTTGGTGAGCAGATTACAGCACGCGGCATCGGTAATGGTATTTCTCTGATTATCTTCGTGGGTATTATTGCAGAATTGCCGTTGGCGTTTGCGCAGTTCTTTAGCCAAGGCCGTTCTGGTGCACTTAACTCTGCTACGATCGTTGGTGTTCTATTTATGATTGGGGCGACGCTAACGTTTGTCGTCTTCATGGAGCGCGCTTTACGGAAAATCACCATTCAATATCCGCGCCGCCAAGTCGGCATGAAGGTGTATGATGGCGGTTCAAGCCATTTGCCCGTCAAAGTGAACCCCGCTGGCGTTATCCCAGCGATTTTTGCATCGTCTCTGTTACTGTTGCCAACCACCCTCGCAACTTTTAGCGGAAATCAAACAAGTCCGTTCATGTCGACTGTTCTTGCCTATTTCGGACCGGGTCAGCCCCTCTACCTCGTGTTCTTTGCGGCAATGATCATTTTCTTCACGTTCTTTTACACCTTCAACGTCGCCTTTAAGACCGAAGAAGTTGCGGACAACCTGAAGAACCAGAACGGTTTTGTTCCCGGCATTCGCCCCGGCAAGAAAACAGCTGAGTATCTGGACTATGTCGTGACGCGTCTACTAGTGCTTGGTGCTGGCTATCTTGCGCTGGTGTGTTTGCTGCCTGAGATGATCCGCTCAAACTTGCAAATTACGGCGTATTTTGGTGGTACATCTATTCTGATTATCGTCAGCGTCGGTATGGATACGGTTCAACAAATCCAGTCGCATTTGTTAGCTCATCAGTACGAGGGCTTGATTGAAAAGTCTCAGCTAAGTGGCAAAGGCAAGGGCCGCCGGAAAAAACGTAGCCCAGTTCGCCGTTAAGATTTGATAAATTACTAAGCGCCTCTGCAAATTTGTAAGGCGTTTTGGCATCCAATAGTATACAAACTCGGTGAATCTCCAAGAAAGACCTAAAACATGACGAACATCATTCTCCTCGGACCTCCCGGTGCTGGCAAAGGCACCCAAGCACGCAAGCTCGTTGAGCAACGCGATATGATCCAACTCTCAACCGGTGACATGCTTCGCGAAGCAAAGACATCCGGAACCGAGATGGGCAAAAAAGTCGCGGCAGTGATGGATGCGGGCAACTTGGTTACAGATGAGATTGTTATTGGTTTGATCGAAGAAAAGCTCACCGGTGATGCAAAGGGGGGGTTCATCTTTGATGGCTTCCCGCGCACGTTGCCTCAGGCGGATGCGCTGGCAAAGCTGATGGACAAGATCGGGGCATCTCTTGATGCAGTGATTGAAATGCGTGTTGATGACGAGGCTCTCGTTGCGCGGATTACGGCCCGCTCAACCTGTGGTGACTGTGGTGAAGGCTATAATGATGCGACCAAGCCGCAGCCTGCGGATGGTAAGTGCTCGAACTGCGGCAGTAGCAATTTCCAGCGGCGCGCAGATGACAACGAAGACAGTCTGAAGACGCGTCTGATGGCTTACTATAAACAGACCAGCCCACTGATTGGTTATTATTACGCCAAGGAACAGCTGTCTTCGGTGAACGGTCTGGGCGAAATCGATGGCGTTGCTGGCGAAATCAACGCTATTCTGGATTGATTGAACAACCTCGTATTGACGCTTGAGCCGAAAGGCCCTAGCTAGCCCCATCTGCCCCGCTCATCTGAGTCGGAGTAGTTGCGCTTTTTGAGTGCAAAATAGCTCAATATGACAAAGGACTTTCCGTCCGATGTTGTGAAAAAAGGGTCTGGAACTACGGATCCGCAACTGAAAAAGGAAGAGAACATTGGCTCGTATTGCCGGCGTTAACGTCCCGACGAATAAGCGCGTCGTGATTGCCCTCACTTATGTTACTGGCATTGGTAACACCTCTGCATATGCGATTTGCGAAGCGTTAGGGATCGACCTCACGCGCCGCGTGAACGAACTTTCCGACGCGGAAATTTTGTCACTGCGTGAGCACATCGACGAAAACTACACCGTTGAAGGCGACCTGCGTCGTGAAACAACGATGAACATCAAGCGTCTGATGGACCTTGGTTGCTACCGTGGCCTGCGTCACCGTCGTAATCTGCCTGTCCGTGGTCAGCGCACACACACTAACGCTCGTACTCGCAAAGGTCCTGCAAAGGCCATTGCTGGTAAGAAGAAATAAGGGGGACTGATCCATGGCTCGTGATAAGACCCGCACTAAGAAAAAAGAACGTAAGAATATCGCCGCTGGCGTTGCTCACGTGAACTCTTCTTTCAACAACACAAAAATCCTCATCTCAGATGTGCAAGGCAACGCGATTTCTTGGTCGTCAGCTGGCACAATGGGCTTCAAAGGTTCACGCAAGTCTACGCCATATGCGGCGCAGATGGCGGCTGAAGATGCTGGTAAAAAAGCGCAAGAGCACGGCGTGAAAACGCTGGAAGTCGAAGTGCAAGGTCCCGGTTCAGGCCGCGAATCTGCGCTGCGTGCTTTGGCTGCAGTTGGTTTCAACATCACATCTATCCGTGACGTGACACCAATGGCGCACAACGGTTGCCGCCCACCAAAGCGTCGCCGCGTATAATATCTGAATACTCTTGGGGCCGCGTCTCGCACACGGCCCCATTTCGTCATTTTTAACCTCGAGAGCGCTCTTTTTAGGACATGGAAGGAACGCAAGAATGGAGGGACGCATGATCCATAAGAATTGGCAAGAACTGATCAAGCCACAGCAATTGGCTGTAAAGCCTGGCAACGATCCTGCACGTCAGGCAACTGTTGTAGCTGAACCGCTTGAGCGTGGTTTCGGTTTGACGTTGGGCAACGCCCTGCGCCGTATTTTGATGTCATCACTTCAGGGTGCTGCCATTACTGCGGTTCAAATCGATAATGTTCTGCACGAGTTTTCAAGCGTTGCCGGTGTGCGTGAAGACGTAACCGACATCATCTTGAACCTTAAAGGCGTTGCGATCCGCATGGACGTAGAAGGCCCCAAGCGGGTTTCTATCCAAGCTAAGGGTCCAGGCGTTGTGACTGCTGCCGACATTTCCGCGTCTGCTGGTGTGGAAGTTTTGAACAAAGACCACGTGATCTGTCACCTTGACGATGGCGCGGACGTGTTCATGGAACTGACCGTCAATACAGGCAAAGGCTACGTTGCTGCGGACAAGAACAAACCAGAAGATGCGCCTATCGGCATGATGGCAATTGATGCGATCTACTCACCTGTCAAAAAGGTAAGCTATGACGTTCAGCCAACACGTGAAGGTCAGGTTTTGGATTATGACAAGCTGACACTTAAGCTTGAAACAGATGGTTCAATCACGCCTGACGATGCAGTCGCTTACGCGGCGCGCATTCTGCAGGACCAGTTGTCTATCTTTGTGAACTTTGATGAGCCTGAAAGCGCATCAGCTGCACAAGAAGATGATGGCCTTGAATTCAACCCACTGCTTCTCAAGAAAGTGGACGAGTTGGAATTGTCTGTTCGTTCAGCAAACTGCCTGAAGAACGACAACATTGTCTACATTGGTGATCTTATCCAGAAAACCGAAGCTGAAATGCTCCGCACGCCTAACTTTGGCCGTAAGTCTTTGAATGAAATCAAAGAAGTACTGTCAGGCATGGGCTTGCACCTCGGCATGGATGTTGAGGACTGGCCGCCGGACAACATTGAAGATCTGGCTAAGAAGTTCGAAGACAACTTCTAAGTTGATATTACGCAGAGCGGGCCGATATATGGTCCGCTCTGCATACAGACTGGGCAATCCCGCCCCAATTTGAAGGGCTGACACGCATCAGACCCTCGCTACAAAGCATAATTAGGAGATAAGAAATGCGTCACGCAAAAGGTTACCGCCGCCTAAACCGCACACACGAGCACCGTAAGGCGCTATTTGCAAACATGGCTGGCTCGCTCATCGAACATGAGCAAATCAAAACAACACTGCCAAAGGCGAAAGAACTTCGTCGCGTTATCGAGAAGTTGGTAACATTGGGCAAAAAAGGCGACTTGCACTCACGTCGTCAGGCTGCAAGCCGTTTGAAGCAAGACGCATATGTTGCGAAATTGTTTGAAGTCCTCGGACCACGCTACAAAGACCGCCAAGGTGGTTACGTGCGCGTTCTGAAAGCTGGCTTCCGTTACGGTGACATGGCGCCGATGGCGATCATCGAGTTTGTTGATCGTGACCGCGATGCAAAAGGTGCAGCAGATCGTGCGCGCACCGAAGCGGCAGAAGCTGCTGCTGAGTAAGGCATCACGCTCTACACTTGAATTCGGGCCCCGTCGCAGAAATGCGGCGGGGCTTTTTCTATTTCGACTAAGTCTGTTAAAATGGCGATAATCAGTAGCTTTCCCTCGGCTCTGCATGGGCGTAGTTTCGGCGTATGACTGATCTGTTCACCACGTCTGAGCCTGAAGCCTCTGCCGGCCCGCGTCCGCTGGCGGACCGGTTGCGTCCACAGTCGTTAGCAGACGTTATTGGTCAGCAGCACGTCCTTGGCGCTGAGGCGCCGCTTGGTGTAATGCTCGCGTCGGGCAGTTTGTCATCTTTAATTTTTTGGGGCCCTCCGGGTGTAGGTAAGACCACAATCGCACGTCTACTGGCTCACGAGACTGACCTACACTTTGTGCAGATCAGCGCCATTTTCACGGGTGTGCCTGAGCTACGAAAAGTATTTGAAGCGGCCAAAATGCGCAGGGCCAACGGGCAGGGTACGCTTTTGTTCGTGGACGAGATTCACAGGTTTAACAAAGCGCAGCAGGACGGGTTCTTGCCGCATATGGAAGATGGTACGATCTTGCTGGTGGGGGCGACGACGGAGAACCCTAGCTTTGAATTGAACGCAGCCGTTATGTCGCGGGCGTCCGTGATGGTTCTTGAACGTTTGTCGACCGACGACTTAGAGATGCTTGCGCAGCGCGCGGAGGCCGAGTTGGGACGTGACTTGCCGATTGATGGCGATGCGCGCCGCGCGCTTCTTGAAATGGCAGATGGGGATGGTCGCGCCGCCCTTAACTTGATCGAACAAGTAGCAGCTTGGAACGTTACGTCGCTACTTGATGCAGCCCAGCTGAGTACCCGCTTGATGCGGCGTGCAGCGCAGTACGACAAAAGTGGTGATGCGCATTACAACCTAATCAGTGCGTTGCATAAGTCTGTGCGCGGCTCGGACCCTGATGCGGCGCTTTATTGGTTCGCCCGTATGCTGGATGGCGGGGAAGACCCACGCTTTTTGGCGCGCCGCATAACACGGATGGCGGTGGAAGACATTGGCCTTGCAGACCCCCAAGCCCAAGCAGTGTGTTTACAAGCGTGGGAAACGTACGAGCGGCTTGGTAGCCCGGAGGGGGAGTTGGCACTTGCGCAGGCTCTGACCTACATCGCGCTGGCGCCTAAATCGAACGGTGTTTACGTGGCCTACAAAGCCGCGCGTGCCGCCGCCAAGGCAACCGGTTCAGCGCCTCCACCCAAACATATTCTGAATGGTGCGACCAGTTTCATGAAGGACCAAGGCTACGGTAAGGGCTACGCCTATGACCATGATGCAGAAGATGGGTTTTCGGGGCAGAACTATTTCCCCGATGGCATGGAGCGCCCGCAATTTTACCAGCCAGTTGAGCGCGGCTTTGAGCGGAACCTAAACCGCCGACTGGAATATTTCGCTAAGTTACGGGCAAAGCGCGGCAGTTGACAAAAGCTTCGTTGGCGCTCAAACGCTCCCAATGTTTTCAACACTTATCTCTGTAGCGCTTGGCGGTGCTGTTGGCGCGTGTTTGCGCTTTGCGGTGGGGCTTTGGGTTGCGTTCCCAATGGGGACCTTGGTCGTGAACGTTGCGGGATCATTTGCAATCGGGGTTATTTGGCTCGCGCTTGATAAAGCGTGGCTTCCCTTTGTGATGACAGGTGTGTTGGGTGGGTTTACCACCTTTAGTGCGTTCTCCCTGGACACGCTAAGATTGATGGAGGAGGGCCGTATATTGTATGTTGGCGCTTACGTGGGCGCTTCGGTGCTTCTGTCCCTTTTGGCCTGCGGGGTTGGCCTTACACTTGCAAGGAGCCTGTCATGAGCGGCGTCCAACTATTGACCATTGCAGCTGATGAAGCGGACCAACGGATTGACCGGTGGCTACGCCGCAGGTACCCGCATTTGGCCCAAGGCCGTATTGAGCGGATGTGCCGCAAAGGTGAGCTACGTCTTGATGGGGGTCGTGTGAAGTCTTCGAGCCGTGTGATGGCTGGTCAGACTGTTCGTGTGCCGCCGATCCCTGATGAGGCTGAGCCGGTCGCTTATGTGCCTAAAGCCAAGATCAGTGCGGATGATGTGAAAATGATCCAGTCCTGTGTGATCTACCGCGATGATCACATTGTGGTTTTGAATAAACCTGCGGGCCTGCCTTCACAGGGCGGCAGCAAGCAGACCCGCCATGTGGATATGCTATCTGAAGCGTTGAAATTCGGTTTCGAAGAGAAGCCACGTTTGGTGCACCGTTTGGACAAAGACACTTCTGGTGTGCTGTTGTTGGCCCGTACCCGCGCTGCGGCGCAGGCCTTTACTGCCGCATTTCGTCACCGCGAAACCCGCAAGATCTATTGGGCCATTGTCGCAGGTGTTCCGCACCCCGGTATGGCGTCGGTCAAATACGGACTAAAGAAGGCCACTGGTCACGGCGCCCGCGGCGAAGGTGAGCGAATGATTTGTGTTCACCCTGATGAAGTGCGCTTTGACGATGACGCAAAACGTGCGCACACTGATTATGCGGTATTGTCGCGGTTGGCGTCTCGTGCGGCATGGATGGCGCTGACGCCTGTAACGGGGCGGACCCACCAGTTGCGCGCGCACATGGCTGAGATCGGACACCCGATCGTTGGTGATGGTAAATACGGTGGTAGCAGTCAGGAAAACTTTGGGGATGGTTGGGGCGCACAGCTTGGTGGTGACATCAGCAAGAAATTGCACCTTCATGCGCGTTCATTGAACTTGTTGCATCCCATGACGGGCGCACAGCTAACGCTAACGGCGCCGCTACCCGATCATATGGAACGTACTTGGCAAACTTTCGGTTGGTCGGCTTCTGATGTGCCAGCCAACCCGTTTGATGGGGATGAATTTTGAGCGAGTGGAAGAACAAACGTTTTTGGACAGACGTCGATGTAGCACCTGTTGATGCAGGGTTTGAGGTTCATCTTGATGGTCGGCAGGTCAAAACACCGCTGAAGAATGTGCTCTGTGTGCCGTCTCGGCCGCTGGCAGATGCCATTGCAGGTGAGTGGCGTGCGCAAAGCGATGAGATTGATCCGCTTTCCATGCCTGCGACCCGCTATGCGAATGCGGCCATTGAGAAGGTTACATCGCAAAGGTCCGATGTTGCGGACATGCTGGCAGGCTATGGTGAGACTGATCTGCTTTGTTACCGGGCGCTCCAGCCTGATGAGTTGATTGCCCGCCAAGCAGCGGCATGGGATCCGATGCTCGATTGGGCGGACCAGACATTTTCGGCGCGGCTTAACACCGGCAATGGTGTAATGTTTGTAGAACAAGACCCGACTTCTTTGGCTAACCTTTCTGCTGCAGTGCACGCATTGAGCGTGTTTGAAGTAGCAGCTTTGCATGACCTTGTGTGTATCAGCGGCTCATTGGTTTTGGGACTTGCAGCGGCGCGCGGCAGTCACCCGTTGGACGCGCTTTGGGCCTGGTCGAGAATCGATGAAGAGTGGCAGATTGAGCAGTGGGGCCGCGATGAAGAGGCGGATGCACTAATGGAATCAAAGCGCCTTGCCTTTGAAAACGCGGCACAATTCTTTGCGTGGGTGAAAAATTAATCTGCACTGTTTGCCTCTTAGGCGTTACGCAGCGGCAACTTAGCTGTTTTTACTTGAATAGGGCCAGTTCGGGCATTCTTTCTCTTGACCTTCCCCCCCTATTTTGGCCAACTTTGTCTACTGCAGATGGGCGTTATCCCATTCTATCGGTAACCAAGCATATATTTGACTTGGATAAGCCGTCTCAACAGGGGCGGGAAATCAGGAAGAGGTAATTATGAAAAAAACCGTATTTCTTGGCGCACTGACACTCTCAGGCTTGGCTGCAGTTGCAGCATCTGCCGGTACGTTGGATGACGTCAAAGCACGTGGCATTATGAACTGTGGTGTGACCACCGGCGTTCCAGGCTTTGCGGCTCCAAACGCAAGCGGAGAATGGGAAGGTTTCGACGTTGACGTATGTCGCGCCGTCGCGGCTGGTGTTTTGGGCGACCCGACCGCTGTTGAGTTCGTTCCAACAACAGGCAAAACACGCTTCACAGCGCTCGCTTCTGGCGAAATCGACATGTTGGCACGTAACACAACATGGACATTCAGCCGTGACGTAGACCTGAAGTTCGAATTCATTGGTGTCAACTACTATGACGGCCAAGGCTTCATGGTTCCAAAAGAGCTCGGTGTTTCCTCGGCTCTTGAACTTGATGGTGCGACTGTCTGTATCCAAACTGGTACGACGACAGAGCTGAACCTTGCTGACTACTTCCGCTCAAACAACATCAGCTATGAGCCCGTGCCAATCGAAACAGGCGCAGAAGCTGTACAACAGTACAACGCGGGCGCATGCGACGTGTACACAACTGACGCATCTGCGTTGGCCGCTCAGCGCGCTAACTTCCCAGATCCATCAGCGCACGTTATTCTACCTGAAATCGTATCCAAAGAGCCACTTGGCCCATTGGTACGTCACGGTGACAACGAGTGGGGCGATATCGTTCGCTGGACACTCAACGCACTGATTTCAGCTGAAGAACTGGGTGTAACATCTGTAAATGCCGCTGGCCTTGCAGCTGATGGTTCAAACAACCCAGAGATCAACCGTTTGCTCGGTACCGAAAGCAACTTGGGTGAACAGCTTGGTTTGGATGCGGATTGGGCGAAGCGCGCAATTGAAGCGGTAGGTAACTACGGCGAATCATTTGCACGTAACATCGGTGAAAGCACACCAATCGGCTTGGCACGTGGTTTGAACGCTTCTTACCTCGACGGTGGTCTGATCTACTCACCACCATTCCGCTAAACACATCTGGAAAAGGGCGTGGCTTTTGCCACGCCCTTTTTCTATACGCCGACCACCTGACGTGCGGCGCTGGTCCTTTTTCAGTGGTAAGTGCGTGATCAGGAAAAGCAAGGAAATTACCTTATGAGCTCGACACCCGATACGCCGCAAGGCGGGTTCCGTTTGTCCATGTTGTTGAACGATACCCGGTATCGCTCGTATACCTTCCAATTTATTGCGCTTGTCGCGATCATTGCGGCAATGGCTTTTATCGGTGGCAACTTGGTGCGCAACCTTGCGGCCGCTGGCCTGAATATCTCCTATGACTTCTTGGGTCAGCAGTCGGGATATGACATCAACCAGCGCCCTATCGAATATACATCCCAGTCCACCCACGGGCGTGCTGCACTTGTCGGTCTACTTAACACGCTCATTGTAGCCTTCCTCGCGTGTGTGACCGCAACTATAATCGGGGTTGTGGCGGGTGTGCTGCGGCTATCTCCGAACTGGCTCGTGCGTAAGATCATGAGTTTTTACGTTGAGATTTTTCGCAATGTGCCTGTTTTGATTTGGATCCTGATTATTTTCTCAATCCTTATTAATGCAACGCCGGCGCCTCGCGCGTTTAAGGGCGCTGACCCGCAAGCATCTATGTGGCTGTGGGACAGCGTTGCGGTGACTAACCGTGGTGTTTTCATGCCGAGCCCTGTGTGGAACGACGGTTCCATGATGGTGATCGGCGTATTTCTCGCATCCATAGTGGGCGTCTTTTTGTTCCGTCGCTATGCCAAGGCGCAGCTTTTCAACCATGGGCGTTTGATTTCCACCTTCTGGCCGTCCGTTGGCCTGTTCTTTGTCCCTGCCATTCTGGCGCAGATTGTTTTGGGCCACCCCATTGGTCTTGAGTACCCAGAGTTAAAGGGCTTCAACTTCAAAGGTGGGTTCACCATCCGTGGTTCACTTATTGCGTTGTGGCTGGCCCTTGCGGTTTATACCGGCGCGTTTATCGCCGAGAACGTGCGCGCAGGCATCCTTGCGATTTCAAAAGGTCAAACCGAAGCGGCTGCTGCGCTGGGTTTAAGGCCGAAGCGGATCATGAGCCTCGTTGTGCTGCCCCAAGCGCTGCGCGTGATTATTCCACCGCTGATTTCGCAGTACCTCAACATCACTAAAAACTCGTCATTGGCGATTGCTGTGGGGTACATGGATTTGACCGGTACGCTGGGTGGGATCACCCTTTTACAGACAGGACGCGCCATTGAGGCAGTGCTGCTGCTGATGCTGTTTTATCTTGTGATCTCGCTGTCGATCTCTTTCCTGATGAACATTTACAACAACTCTATGAAGTTGAAGGAGCGCTAAGATGAGCGATACAAACGCCCAATCTGTTGCCTTCGTTCGCAACTCTGAAATCCCCGCTTCACCGCCGCCTGCGGGCGAAACTGGACCTGTAAAGTGGATGCGCGAAAACCTATTTTCTGGCTGGGTTAACTCAGTCATGACGGTCATCGCATTTCTGCTTATCGCCCGTTTCATCATGGGTGTGTTCCCTTGGTTTTGGAACGGCGTGTGGGACGCCACGAGCATCAAAGATTGCCGCAACATTATGGCCGATGCGGGCACTGCAGGTTCTGCGTGCTTTGCTGTATTGGTTGATCGTTGGGATCACTTACTCTTTGGGTTCAAATACCCTGCCACTGAATATTGGCGCCCAACCTTGGCGTTTGTCCTTTTGGTGGTTTGCGCAATGCCAGCGCTTTTTGCGATGTATCTACCGCGTAAGCTTTTGATCGCGACGGCGCTGTATCCGTTCGTTGCGTATTGGTTGATCTGGGGCGGCTCGCTTTGGGTACCTGTCGTGATCCTTGGTCTATTGGCGGTAACCGCCGCGATTTATTTGTTCATTGAGGGCCTAAGCGCTTCATTGCGCCAAGTCGGTGCGGGCATCGTTGGTGCGCTGTCGGGCATTGGTCTTGGGTATCTGCTGTACCTTGGTGCGCAGGAGCTTTGGTTTATCTCTGGCAATGTAAGTGCAGGGGAAGGCATCGTGTCCACAGTCGCTGGGTTTGTCTTCATGATCGCCGCGATTTTTACCTACGCATTCTTTATCCCGATGGGCATCTTTGTAGGTTATGCGATTTACAACAGCTATGAAGATGGTGGCTTGGTAACAATCGTTACCACTTTGTTCAGCCTCTACGCGTTGATGCTTTACGGACTGGGACCGATCTCAGCCGCGATCAATAGCTTTGTCCCGATTGAGCTTGAGGCAGTCGCGTCCCGCGATATGGGTGGTTACATGCTCTGCATGATCCTTGGGACTGTGTGCGTGTCTTTGTCTATTCCGCTGGGTGTTGTACTGGCGCTTGGGCGTCAGTCGAACATGCCCCTCATCAAAGGCGTTTGTGTAGTCTTCATTGAGTTTATTCGGGGCGTACCTCTGATTACGTTGCTTTTTGTGGCAAACGTTATGCTGGCGTATTTCTTCCCGCCTGAAAGCTCGATTGACCTGATCTTGCGCGTGATCATCATGATCACTGCCTTCTCTGCGGCGTATATCGCCGAAGTGATCCGTGGCGGCCTGGCGGCCTTGCCCAAGGGCCAGTATGAGGCGGCAGATAGTCTTGGTTTGAACTACACCCAAGCGACACGTCTCATTATCTTGCCGCAGGCGTTGAAAATATCAATCCCGGGTATTGTGAACGTGGCTGTTGGTTTGTTCAAAGACACGACACTTGTGTCGGTCATTTCGATGTTCGACATCGTTGGTATGATCCGTGGTCCGATCCAACAGTCAACAGACTGGATTTCGATCTACTGGGAAGTCTACCTCTTTGCTGCGGCAGTTTTTTTCGTCGTTTGCTACTCAATTTCGCAATACTCACAATGGCTGGAACGTCAGCTTCAAACCGGCCATCGTTAAGGAGCGCCTGATATGTCTCAAATTTCACAAATGAAGGTCTCTGACGAGGTCGCCATCGAAATCAATCAGATGAACAAGTGGTATGGCTCGTTTCACGTGCTGCGCGACATTGATCTGACCGTAAACCGTGGCGAACGTATCGTTATCTGCGGGCCGTCCGGCTCTGGTAAATCGACATTAATCCGCTGCATCAATGCGCTCGAAGAGCACCAGAAAGGTACAATCACCGTTGATGGTACGTTGTTGTCTTCTGACTTGAAAAACATCGACACTATTCGCTCGGAAGTGGGCATGTGCTTTCAGCACTTCAACCTGTTCCCACACCTGACAATTCTTGAGAACTGCACGCTGGCACCGATTTGGGTTCGTAAAACTCCGAAGAAAGAAGCCGAAGAAATTGCGATGCACTTCCTCGAAAAGGTGAAGATCCCAGAGCAAGCTGATAAATATCCCGGTCAGCTTTCTGGTGGTCAACAGCAACGTGTGGCAATCGCGCGTTCACTTTGCATGAAGCCCCGCATCATGCTGTTTGATGAGCCGACCTCTGCGCTTGACCCTGAGATGATTGCCGAGGTTCTCGACACTATGATCGAGCTTGCGGAAGAAGGCATGACAATGCTTTGCGTGACCCACGAGATGGGTTTTGCGCGCAAAGTCGCAAACCGTGTGATCTTTATGGATGCAGGTCAGATTGTTGAGCAAAACGAGCCAGAGCAATTCTTTGAAAACCCACAATCAGACCGTACCAAGTTGTTCCTCAGCCAAATTCTGGGGCACTAAGGCGTCTGTATCAGTATGGGTAGATAGATTGAAAGAGGGCGCTTTGAGGCACCCTTTTTTTGCCTAAACGAAGACGCTCATGTGATAGGCAGACTGGGCCTCGGGGCGATCAAAACGCTGGCTGACCGGACAGGCCCGTCTTACTGCGCAACCTCTCGTCATACAGTCAGTGCCTTTCGTGGTGTTTAGATAGGCCTTACATGCGGGCACATCGTAAGCGGTGTCTTGCCCCAACGCACCGACTGGACAAGTAGTCAGACAGGGTTTCTCGACGCATGTGACGCAAGGAAACGGGGCGGACGGTGTAGGCGCTGCGTAAGGCTGCGTTAGTTTGATCGCGCCGCGAATAGAGATCATTAATCCTGCCTTTTGGTGCACCATCATCCCGACAGGGCTTTGGAAGAACTGGTCACTCCCAAGCGCCCACTGGATGAATGGCGCATAGGGCGGACCATCGGATGGGTAAACCGTTGGCCGACCATCAGCTAGGCGAGTAATGATGCGCTTGGACCATGTATCGACAGAGTTTGGGACGTTGTTTTGGTATTCTGGTGAGGCGGTAAATATACCCCAGAACGTTGCATCTGCCCCAATTAGAACCATGGTGCCATTGCTTTCGGGATCAGGGCATTCTGCCATAATGAAAAGGCCATGCGTTGCAGCCTCAGCGCTGAGATCTGCAAGGTTCATCGACGGCGAAACGGAAGTGCGAGGCTCCAACCCAGCTGTGATGGCCGGTCGTCCCGCCATTCCAACCCAATGTTCATATTGGCGTGCCCGTCTTTAGGTTGCGCGATGTAGGTTCCGAAAAGCTGATCCCAGATCGACAGCGAAAACCCATAATTGCTGTCGTGTTCGGCTCGTTCGGTCGAGTGGTGAACGCGGTGCATGTCTGGCGTGACCAAAATTCTGCGCAGTATGCGGTCAACCGGCTGGGGGATGTTGATATTCGCATGGTTGAACATTGCACATCCATTCAGAATAATCTCAAAAATCACGATAGACACGCCAGCAGGCCCCAATGCATAAACCAGCCCAACTTTCAGCAGCATTGAGAAGGCGATCTCAACGGGGTGAAATCTAATGGCTGTCGTTACATCAAGGTCGCGGTCGGCATGATGAACCCGGTGAATACGCCACAAAAACGGGACCTTGTGTGTGATTAAATGCTGGGCCCAAATTGCGAAGTCGCAGATCAACAAGACGAGGAGTAACTCAACTGCAAAGGGCAAGCTTACCTGATTGAACAGCCCCCAGCCCAAGCGCTCTGCATCGAACGCGGCGCCGACGGCAAGTAGGGGCAGGACGACAGAAAGCGCTCGTAACGTCAGCGTATCCAGCAGGGTGATGCCCCAATTCGTCAGCCAGCGTTTTGGCTGTGATTGAACACGCTTGCGGCGAGGTGCCCATGCCTCGAAACTCGCGAAAATCACGAACAGTCCGATAAAAATAGTCAATCGAATGAGTGCTTCATTTTCCATGCCGCAAAGGTGCCTCAATGGCTGGCGCGTGACAAGCCACGACTGTGTGAAGCGCTAGCGGCGGATAATTGAACCGGCGCCGTGGTCTGTGAAAAGTTCAAGCAAGCACGCATTTGGCGCACGTCCGTCCAAGATCACCACGGCGCGCACGCCGCCTTCGATTGCCGCAAGGGCTGTCTCGGTTTTCGGGATCATACCGCCGGCGATCACGCCTTCTTTGGTAAGTTCTCGGATCTGATCTGCGGTGATGTCAGTGACAACCTCGCCGCTTGCGTCTTTCACGCCCGCCACATCCGTGAGCAATAACAAGCGGTCTGCCTTAAGCGCTGCGGCGATTGCACCTGCGGCTGTGTCACCGTTTATGTTGAATGTTTCGCCGTGTGCGCCGGCCCCAAGCGGAGCGATTACGGGAATTGTACCGGCCTCAAAGAGGGTGTGCAGCACGCTTGTATCAATCTCTGACGGCGTTCCGACAAAGCCCAAATCCGGGTTTGTTTGCGTGCAGGTGATCAAGCCCGCGTCTTTACCTGACAGGCCGACGGCTTTGCCGCCTTGTGCGTTAATCGATTGGACAATTTTTTTGTTTACACGGCCCGACAATACCATCTCGACCACTTCAACTGTGGCTTCGTCCGTAACGCGTTTGCCGTTCACAAAGTCCGACTGAATGCTCAGCTTATCGAGCATTTCGTTGATCATCGGTCCGCCACCATGAACGATCACGGGGTTCACACCGACTTGCCGCAACAAAACGATATCGCGCGCAAAACTTTCCATGGCCTCATCGCTGCCCATGGCGTGGCCACCAAATTTGATCACTACAATAGCATCATCATAGCGTTGCAAGTAGGGCAGTGCTTTGCTGAGGGTGCTGGCGGTGGCGATCCAATCGCTTTTCATGGCGTTCTGCTTTTTCATGTCTGTGTCCTCTTGGCGCTTGTTCGTACTGGGGAACGTGATGCCTGCCAAGGTAAGATTAGGTGAGGGTGTGAATGATGTGCCGCAAAGTGGCGATGCCGTCACCTTTTTCCGAGCTGGTCATGATGATCTCTGGGTAGGACGCGGGATGCTTGGCCAGTTTCAATTTGACCTGTTCCAGCATTTTGTCCTTTGCGCCGCCTTTTACCTTGTCGGTTTTGGTCAGAATGCATTGAAAAGTTACTGCCGATTTATCGAGTAGGGTCATGATCTCTTCGTCGACGGGCTTCACCCCGTGGCGCGCATCAATCAAAACGAACGCCCTGCGAAGACTTGCACGGCCCGAAAGGTAAGCCTTGAGCAAGCGCTGCCACTTTTCAACGATGGGGATCGGCGCGTTTGCAAAGCCATAGCCAGGCAAATCCACAAGGTAGTGGCTTTCGGTTAGCGTAAAGAAGTTAATCTCTTGGGTGCGGCCCGGAGTGTTTGATGCGCGCGCTAAACCTTTGCGTCCAGTAAGCGCGTTGATCAAGCTGGATTTTCCAACATTCGATCGGCCTGCAAAGCAGACTTCCATCCGATCGGCCATTGGCATGCCGTCCATCGTGACGACACCTTTCAAAAAGTCAGTTTCGCCGGCGAAAAATACCCGTGCGGCTTCGACCTCTTGTGGAGTTGGCTCTTCGGCCAATGTGAATTGTATGTCCATTTCAGAGAAACTCAATTTTGTCTTGCACTGACGCATGGCCAGATTTGGTTGCGCGTAAATAGATGCCAAAATCTTTGTGGCCCCAATGTTGTGTTAAGGTGCTGAGCACATCTGCATCGCGCTCGCCTGTTTGTGGGTTGGCGTGCGTGGCTAGGCATCTGGTGATTGGTTCAACCACTTCAAATTCGGCGGTGCCGATACGGATTTCTTTGCCAATCCAATTGAACTCGTCCCATGGCTCTGCGCCGTCGACCCAGATGTTGCCACGAAAGCGGGTTTGGGCCATGTCTCCGCCGATTTTCTCGCTTAGCTCTGCCAGGCTGGCCGTGTTCAGAAGGGAGATCGATGTGTAGGGTGTATCAGTCATGCCGACGTTTGGCCGTACGACCTTCACCGATTGGGCGCGGTCTTGCGGCATCAAGTTTTTACACCACGCCAAAAAAACCGCCGTTTCGCCATCCGGATCAAAGGTAAGTGTTTCAGCATCCGGGTACGATAGAGTGACCATGCCAGTGTCGGTGTCAGTCACCGCGCGCACGGCCATCAGCTGTGGTGCTTTGCCACCGCGGCTGAAGTTTGCGCAACTTGCCCATGTACTGCCATCAGCCTTGGCCGCTTCATGGGCTACTGCCCACTTACGGTCCCACGGCATCGTCTGGCCAGCGATGAAATCAGACGTATTGAGCGCTTCGTGACCGTGGCCCTTGATGGGATGCCGCCAAAGGGCCGCGATCCGAAGCATTAGGTTTCTTCCGTTTTCGACGTACGGCTGAAGCCTTTTTTGATGTTTCCGAAGACGTCCGGCTTGATGCCTTGACTGCGCATGATCAGGTACTGTTGGCTGAATGTGATCATGTTGTTGGCAATCCAGTAGATGACCAATCCGCTGGCAAAGCTGCCAAGCATGAACATGAAGACCCATGGCATCCATGCGAAAATCATCGCCTGGGTTGCGTCTGTGGGCGCCGGGTTCAGTTTTTGTTGTAGCCACATTGAGATGCCCAAAATGATGGGCAATACCCCGAGCGACAGAATATAAAAGATGCTTGTTGGTTCAGGTGTTGCGTATGGCAGCAGGCCGAACAAGTTCAAGATGGAGGAGGGGTCCGGTGCCGAAAGGTCACGAATCCAACCGATCCATGCTGCGTGACGCAATTCGATCGTAACGAAAATCACTTTGTAGAGTGAGAAAAAGATTGGGATTTGCATCAAGATGGGCAAGCAACCCGAGGCTGGGTTTACCTTGTTCTTCTTGTAGAGCTCGATCATGCCCTTTTGCATTTTCTCGCGGTCATCACCGGCCGCTTCTTTCAGCTTCTCCATCTCTGGTTGAAGCTCTTTCATGCGGGCCATGGATACGTATGATTTATAGGCGAGTGGTAGCAAAATTGCTTTGATCAGAAGCGTCAGGGCGATGATGGACCAGCCCATGTTTCCAATCACGGCGTTGAGCCAGTGCAGTACGGCAAAAATTGGCTTGGTCAGGAAGAAAAACCAACCCCAATCAATGCTGTCGAGGAAATTGTAGATGCCGCCGTCATTTTCGTAGTTGCGGATGGTCTCCCATTCTTTCGCACCGGCAAAAAGCTGGGTGCTGACGGAAATGGTTTCGCCCGCTGCAAGGTCTACAGTTGGCAGGCGTGCTTCGGTCCGGAAGGTGTTGCGTGCCTCGTTATATTGCAAAACGCCCGTAAACGGCTGCGCGCTTGCGGGGATAAGCATCGACATCCAGTAGTGATCGGTGAAACCAAGCCAGCCGTTTTGTTGGATTTGCGCAACATCGGCGGTCGCGCCCCAGCGGTCATCACGGTCAAAGTCGGAGATGTCGCCGTAGTCATACTCGGACAGTTCCTGACCCGTCTGGCGCATGGCGCCTTCGTGGATGATGAAGAAGTTCTTAAGCGTCGTGGGAATTCCATGCCGCATGAGCGCGCTGTAAGGGGCGAGGCGCGCGGCAGTATTTGATGTGTTTGTTGCGGACTGTTCGACGTTGAACATAAAGTTTTCATCGATTGAAATGACGCGGGTGAAGGCAAGGCCCTTGCCGTTATCCCAGCTAAGAGTCACGGGAGTATTCTCTGTGAGTGTCGCGCTTGTGTCTGCGTTCCAGACTGTTGTTGCGGTGGGGACATCCTCAAAACCCAGAGCGCCGCCGGGAGCCCAACCAAAATCAGCGTAGAACGCTTCGAGTTCATCGGTGCCGCGGAACAGCCGCACGATGCTGGCACCGTCGTCGAGAGAAGTCCGATATGATTTCAAAGCTAGGTCGTCGATACGGCCGCCTTGCAATGAAATGCTGCCGGACAGTTCTTTGGTATCAATCACGATGCGCGGAGCGTCAGTGCGCCCTTCGGCTAACTCCTCGGGCGCTATACGCTGTTGCGCAGTAACGGGGGCTGCTGCAGGTGCGATGGTACTGGTCTCTTGGGTGGCCACTGCGGGCTGTGGGGCCTCGGCGGGTGGCGGCACGAGAAACGGCCAAATGATGATAACCGCAAGGCACAGTACACTTGCCAAGATCAGATTTCTATTTTGCTCGTCCATTGTCGCCCGCCAGTCTCTAAATCTAGTGGAGCGGTTGAACCTTTATGAGGGCCAAACGTCAAGGGGAAAGGGCTTTTTCGAACCTGTGAGCGACAATAAGACAAGTTTGATGCGCACCGTTTCAGGCAAACCGCTGTGTCAGCGACTGTACGTTTGTTACTTTGGTCTTGTGGGCGCGAATCCATGTATGGGTTTCCTCTAAGGGCATCGGCTTTGCTAGCCCGAAGCCCTGAACGTGATGGCAACCTATCTGAGCCAGTTTGGCGTGCTCGCTAAGGGTTTCGACACCTTCAGCCAGCGCTTCAATCCCGAGCTCATTCACCATGGATATAATTGCCCGAACCATTTTATTTTGTGCTGCCTCGCTATCAACTTTGGTAATGAACGACCGGTCGATTTTTAGTCGGTCAATTCCAAATCTGCGAATAGCAGCGATGGAGGAGTGGCCTGTGCCGAAATCATCTAAATCAAGCAAACAGCCAATATCTGATAGGCGCGCAAGGTTGCGGTGGATGATGTCGTCGCCGCTGCCGGCCATGACTGTCTCAAGCACCTCAACACAAAGCCGATCAGCGCTTAGGTCTTGGCGATCAAGTTCCCATTCGATCCGTTCGACAAGCTTGGGGTTGCGTAAATCATCACTCGCGAAGTTCACCGAGACATGCGGGATATTGAACCCCTGTTGGTCCCAATCCTTGAGTGCGCAAAAGCTCGCGCGCAGCATTCGCGCGTTCAGTCGCTCCATTAACCCCGCGTTTTCGAGAGTTGGCAGGAAATCCGACGGCGGGATGAGACCACTGTTTGGGTGATGCCATCGGGCAAGCGCTTCAAACCCAGATATTTCGCCTGTTGCGATGCGCACTTGCGGTTGAAACCACGCAGTAATTGCGCCGGTTTCAAGAGCATCAAAAACCTGCGCATTCCGCGACATTTGATGTTTGGTTGGTATCGTAAGCTCTGGAGAATATGTGCGTACTGCGCCGGGACCTTGGCGTTTAGCATCCATAAGCGCGGTAATGGCGGCGGATTGATATGCCTGTGGTGTTTGCGTTGAAACGCGCGACAGCAAAGCGAAGCCGATTGAGGCCGAACACAAAACAGTAGCGTTATCGACCAAATAGGGCTGCGCGATTGCGGTCTGAATACGGTTGGCGATTTGCAACGCCGCTTCAAGATCAAGCCTTGGGTCTGAGCCAATTACGATAATGATGGGACCATCGTCAGACGCTTGCGCAGTATCAGCATCGCGAAGAACACCTGCAATGTTGGCCATTGCTTGCGCACAGACAGTTTCTGCGCCTGCAACACCGTGGATATCTTTTATGGTAGTAAGATCGTCAAGTTGCAGTGCCAAACATAGGCTGTTTTTGTGGCTGAATGAGCGTTCGGAAACCGCACGTTCAAGTGCTGAATTAAGGCTTTGCGCTGTTTGAGGGGGAGGCGAGATAGCTAGGCGCTGTTTACGAAGCAACGCTGCAATAATCACAGCATAGGCAAGCGCAGTTCCGATCCACAGGCCTTTGGCTTCCCTAAGAAGTTGACCCATCAATGGCAGAAGCGGGCTAAGCGCAACGCAGCTATGCCGCAAAACCTCGCGTATGTTCGCCCAATAGCCCATTTTGTCGCCGCTCCACCATTACTTTGGTGATTGGATACGACACAGAATCTTCGTGATTGCTTAACGTGAGGGTTAATTATCTGAAGAGTTTGATGAAAATTGGGACTGATTGCTACTTAGCCCCAAGAAATCAAAGAGATTTGTGTCCAGCATATGAGCAGGATTTATGTTAGCTAGCGCTCGGAACATGGTTTGGCGTCGCCCAGGGCTGTTAGTTTCCCAAGTGTCGAGCATTTGTTTGATCTGTTGGCGTTGAAGGCCGTCTTGGCTTCCGCATAAATCACACGGAATGATCGGGTAGTTGAGGGCTTTGGCAAAAGCCTCGCAATCCGCTTCAGCGACATGAGCAAGAGGGCGATAAACGAACAAATCCCCGTCTTCATTGAGTAACTTCGGTGGCATCGCGGAAAGTCTGCCGCCGTGAAACAGGTTCATCAGGAAGGTTTCAAGAATGTCATCGCGGTGGTGCCCCAAAATGATGGCCGAGCATCCTTCTTCACGGGCAATGCGGTAAAGATTTCCACGTCTTAGGCGTGAACAGAGCGAGCAAAACGTCCGGCCCTGCGGAATTTTATCCATGACAATTGAGTAGGTGTCTTTGTACTCGATACGGTGGGGAACCTGCATTTCCTGCAGGAACTTTGGCAACACGGTCGCGGGGAAGTTGGGTTGGCCTTGGTCTAGGTTGCACGCGAGTAGATCGACAGGAAGCAACCCGCGCCATTGCAACTCATAAAGTGCAGCAAGCAGAGTGTAGCTGTCTTTGCCACCCGACAAACATACCAGCCATTTCTGTTTGGGCTCACGCGGATCAAGCATGCCGTACTGATCAATTGCCTCGCGGGTTTGTCGGATGATCCGCTTGCGAAGTTTTTTGAATTCGGTCGTTTTGGGCGCAGGGTTGAAAAGCGGGTGAATGTCGTTGGGCACATCGAGGGCTGGCGAGACGTCAGTCATTGCTGATCCGTTTCATCTTTTTGGTTGGCTGGCTTGGGGACGGGATCGTAACCGTCACGTCCAAGCGGATGGCAGCGTCCGATCCGGCGAATGGTAAGCCAGCCGCCTTTTAACCCGCCGTGTGTTTGCAGTGCCTCAAGGGCGTAGGCGCTACAGGTGGGCTGATAGCGGCAGTTGAACCCGACCCAAGGGCTGAAAACAAGACGGTACGCACGGATTGGCAGGGCTAGTACAAAGGCGAGGGGGCTCATTGGTCATGAACCCGTTTTAGCGCGTATTGAAGGTCAGCGCCTAGGTCGTTGAAGTCGCGGGTCGCGGTAATCTCGGCGCGCCCAACCAGCACATAGTCCCAGCCTGCGCGTCCCTCGTTGGGCAGAATTAGTCGAGCAATTTCGCGCAACCGGCGTTTGGCGCGGTTACGGGCTACGGCATTGCCGACTTTTTTGGAGCAGGTGAAGCCAACGCGCGCTGGGCCGTCGTCACCGCGTGGGTGGGCCTGTAGGTGAACGCCGGTTGTGCCTTGTCGTTTGGCGCGTGCTGCTGCTAAAAAATCAGCCCGTTTGCGCAGAACCTCTAACGATTTGCCTGAACGAGAAAAAGTCGCCTGCGGAACGTCCGAGGCGACTTTGTCAAATGTGGTGTGCGATGCCATTTGGCGCCGCGCGTGCTTTACGCGCTCAGCGACTTGCGGCCGCGCGCACGACGTGCGTTCAGGATCTTACGGCCAGCTTTGGTGGCCATGCGCGAACGGAAGCCGTGGCGGCGTTTGCGAACAAGGTTCGATGGTTGGTAGGTGCGTTTCATATCGCGGTCCTCAGAATCTGGCCCAAACCTATTGAATAGATTCGAAGGCCGTTTGAATTAGAAGCCTGTCTCTAGAGCGGGTCAGTCGAGCTGTCAATTCAGATCACGCGTGTTTTGTTGCAATTATTCGCGGAACCTCACACAAGATCACGCGAAACTGTAACATTTGTCCGTTTCCCATCAATGGCGCGTGACAATCAGCTTTGCGCCTAGGGTATTTGGCCAATACCCGCCATTCAGGGCTCAACGCAATAAATTATGCAAAGAAGCCCTGACACATGACTGATACTACTGAAACTGACAAAACCGGCATTGGCCGCATGCTTCCCATTCTGTTGATTGGCACCGTTGCCGTTGCGGGGGCATTCACCCTGAAAGATTACCTGACGTTCCAAGCGTTGGCTGACAACCGCGAAGCGCTGCTGGCATTTCGTGATAGCAATTACGTGGGCACGGTGCTTGGCTTCATAGTCATCTACACTTTGATCGTCGCGTTTAGTCTTCCGGGGGCGACGATCGCCACCCTGACCGGTGGTTTCTTGTTTGCGACGTTCCCGGGCGCGCTTTTCAACATGACCGCTGCCACGTTGGGTGCCACGGCAATCTTTATGGCCGCCAGATGGGGCTTCGGGGAAAAGCTGGGTGCAAAGCTTGAGGCAAGTGAGGGGATGGTCAAGAAAATCAAAGATGGCATCGATGAAAACCAGTGGTCGATGCTTTTTCTGATACGCCTTGTACCGGCGGTGCCTTTTTTCGTGGCTAATCTTGTGCCCTCGTTTTTGGAAGTACCGCTACGGCGCTTCGTGATTTCTACATTCTTCGGGATCATTCCGGGGTCTGTGGTTTATACTTCTGTTGGGGCTGGCTTGGGCGCTGTTTTTGAACGCCGCGAAACACCTAATCTTGGCATTATCTTTGAGCCGCAGATCATTGGCCCCATCATTGGCCTTTGTGTTCTGGCGGCATTGCCAATTCTGATCAAAGCCGTTCGCGGCAAGCAAGGACTGTGACTATGAGTACGCGATTAAAGACGGATATTTTGATTATTGGCGGTGGCTCTGGTGGGCTCTTACTTGCCTATGGTGCCAGTCAAATGGGCGCGGATGTTACGCTGCTTGAGGGCCATCTGATGGGGGGCGATTGCCTGAACTTTGGCTGTGTGCCGTCCAAGGCTTTGATTGCTTCCGGCAAACATGCCCACGCTATGGGGGCAGGTGCGGCTTTTGGGGTGACACCTGTTATGCCTGAAGTGGACTATGCCGCTGCAAAGCATCATGTGCGTAGCGTAATCGATACGATAGCACCCGTTGATAGCCAAGAGCGGTTCGAAGGTGTTGGTGTGCGCGTTATTCGTGAATACGGCAAATTCATTTCGCCAACCGAAGTGCAAGCTGGTGACACGGTTATAACGGCGCGGCGTGTTGTGGTTGCAACTGGATCAGGCCCGTTTGTGCCACCAATCTCCGGCATTGATGATGTGCCCTATTTTACCAATGAGACAATCTTTGATCTGCAAGATCAGCCAGAGCATCTGATTGTTATAGGTGGCGGACCGATCGGGATGGAAATGGCGCAGGCGCACCGTCGACTGGGCTGTAAAGTTACAGTTATCGAAGGTGCCAAAGCCATGGGAAAAGATGATCCTGAAATCGCTGCCGTCGTCCTTGATAATTTACGTTCAGAAGGCGTGGAGATTGTTGAGCAAGCCCAAGCTGAAAAGATTAGCGGCACAAATGGCAACATTACCGTACACACGCCTAAGGGTGATTTTACTGGCTCTCATCTTCTTGTGGCTGTTGGTCGTAAAGTAAATATCGACAAACTTAATCTGGATGCAGCAGGTGTTGAGTATGATCGCACGGGCATCAAGGTGGATGCCAATCTCAAAAGCACAAACCGCCGCGTTTATGCTGCTGGTGATGTCGCCGGCGGGTTACAATTTACACATATGGCTGGCTACCACGCAGGTATTTTGGTGCGCAGTCTGGTTCTGGGCTTGCCTGCAAAGGCCAGTACGCACCATATTCCGTGGGCCACGTACACAGACCCGGAACTTGCGCAAGTTGGCCAGACCGAGGCGCAGGCCCGTGAGGTGCATGGCGATAAGCTGACAGTTGTGCGCTTTCCGTATAACGAGAATGACCGCGCCATTACTGAGGGGAAAACCAAAGGTCTCATCAAAGTGATGGTCGTCAAAGGCAAGCCTGTCGGGGCCTCTATTGCGGGTGCTCATGCGGGTGAGTTGATTGGCATGTGGGCCATGGCAATTGCAAATGGTCTCAAGATGTCCGCCATTGCCAACACGGTTTTGCCTTATCCCACGATTGCCGAAATCAACAAACGCGCGGCTGGCCAATACTTCAGCCCCAAGTTGTTCGATAGCGCCATGGTGAAACGTGTGGTGCGGTTCGTGCAGCGTGTGATACCCTAGGGCAATATCGGCCCGTGGGGCGGAGGATGTATGATTAAATCTCTCTCGGGACGCTTTTTGCTCCTGACCATAATTTTTGTGATGTTGGCGGAAGTGCTGATCTTTGTCCCGTCGATTGCGCGGTTCAGGGAGGACTATCTATTGGCGCGTCTTGAGCGTGCGCAGATTGCGTCACTTGCCACCCTTGAAAATGATATGATCAGCGTTGAAACCGAAGAAGAGTTGCTGCGCAACGCGGGCATTTATAATGTTGTGCTGCGCCGTGACCAAGTGCGCCGCCTCGCGCTTTCGACAACCATTCCCAGACCTATTCATGAGACGTTTGACCTGCGTAGCCCGTCTGCGTGGGTGTTGATTGGTGATGCGCTGCACCGTTTTGTGGACCCAGAGCCACGCGTGATCCGGATCATCGGCAATCCAGTTAATGATGCGGGTACGCTGATTGAAGTAACTCTTGGCACAGCGAGCTTACGCGACGCGATGGTGTCTTACGGTTTGAATATTCTGCGCCTGTCGCTGCTTATTTCCGTTGTCACTGCGGGGCTTTTGTTTGTTGCGGTTCAGTGGGGGCTTGTTCGCCCAATCAATAACTTCGTCTCCGCAATGAAAGACTATCAAAGTGCTCCAGAGGATGCGCGCAAAGTGATCAAGCCGACGGCCTCAATAACCGAGCTGCGCGAAGCTGAAGAGGCGTTGGCTGCCCTTGAAGAACAGCTAACGCATCTTTTGAAGCAAAAAGATCGTCTTGCCCAACTTGGTGGCGCAGTGAGTAAAATCAGCCATGACCTGCGTAACATCTTGACCTCGGCGCAGCTGTTCACGGACCGGATTGAAATGTCGGAGGACCCGACTGTTGCGCGTCTCGCCCCGAAGCTGGTCAACTCAATCACGCGCGCGGTTAATTTATGCGAAGCGACCCTTGCGTTTGGACGGGCAGAGGAAGCTGCCCCCAGCCTGAATCGCTTTGCATTGGCCGATGTTGTGGGAGACGTCATCGCCAGCGAGCAACTTGCCGTGGGAGATTTTGCGCTTGATTTGGTTGATGATACGCCCGCTGGCATGATGATCCGTGCGGATGCAGAACAGCTTTACCGCGTCGTTGGAAACTTGGTGCGCAATGCGCGGCAGGCGATTGTCGCAACGGGGGAACCCGCTCAGATTATGATCTGTGCCGATGAAACCCCCAACGAATGGACGATCCGTATTAAAGATACGGGGCCTGGTCTGCCGCCCAAAGCGCAAGAGAATCTCTTTAAGGCGTTTGAGGGGAACGCGCGCAAAGGCGGTACTGGATTGGGCCTAATCATAAGTCTTGAACTTATTCGGGGGCACGGAGGGGATCTGTCGCTTGAGGCTTCTGGACCAGAAGGCACGTGTTTTCTTATCCAATTGCCAAAATCTGATCTCACTTTGGCAGCGGCAGCAGAGTAATTTAGAAAACCTCATTTTTAGGGCTTGCAACGCGCGCTGAGCGACGGTAGTTCGGCGACAGTGGACCGATAGCTCAGCTGGATAGAGTACTTGACTACGAATCAAGGGGTCGGGGGTTCGAATCCTCCTCGGTCCGCCACTAAAATCTCACAAGCCTATGTTAACAAAGTGATTACTCTATGTGGTAGTTTTCTATCCCCTATTGTGTCCCCTAAAAATTACCCAGAGCTTTTCCCCCGCGCGCGTAGATGGGGCGTTGAGCGTGCTGGATATATGAATACCTCGCCACCCGCGTTTAATTTGTAATCAGTAGGTCCGCGGTTCGAGTCCGTGTGGGGGCACTACTATACATCACAAATATATTAAATATCAACGTATTAATTATTATTGATGGATTTCGTCCCCCCTTTGGTTGACCATACCCGCTGTTTTTGCGACGCGCCCGCACG
>JAHEEK010000017.1:0-5733 GCA_024640765.1 Thalassobium sp.
GCTTAGCCGCAGGGCTGGCCGCTGCACGATGTAACCACGCCGAGGCGCCCTGAAACTATTCAGCAGCTTCTCTGTCAGTGGGTTTGAAATGCCGGCGAGCATGGGCGCAAAACGACCCTAGCAAGCTCTGGCATTCGGCCAACAGGGTATCGTTAATCAATGTAGGCTCGTTTTCGGCGGCTAGCAGCGTTTTGTGTAGCGCTGTTGCGCCGATCATCGCAGCACTGCCGGCCATGCTGTGAATGGTGGCTATTGTTTGTTGTTCGGGTGTTGTGCCTAAACTGGCCCGAAGCCCCCTCAGCTCGTCTTTGGTGGTTTGCTCGAATTGCGCCAAAATAGACAGCGCTTGATCTGCGCCAAGGGTGGAGCGCAACTCGCTTAGGGCGTCCAAATCGGCCTCTTGTTGGGCGGGTTTGGTGGGCAAGGGAGTGTTTTGTCCTTGCTGTCCCGCAAAGACGGTCTTGTCCAAAAGTCGCGACAGATTGTTGAGCCTGATCGGCTTGATGAGATAGTCAGTCATGCCCGCATCAAGTACCTGTTGCAGCGTATCCGCGCCGTTGTGGGCGGTGATGCAAACAATTGGTCCTTGGGGGACTTGATTGCCTAGAATGACTTGGGTCGCCTCAATGCCGTTCATTCGTGGCATGCTGAGGTCCATCAGGATTAAATCAAATTGCGTGATCGCGCATTTGTCGACGGCTTCTTGCCCATCTTCGGCAAAGTTATAGCTGCACTCAAGCCGCTCCAACATGCGCCCGATCAGTGTGTGATTAGTTGCGTTATCATCGACAACCAACACATGTGGCTTGTTGCGGTTTTGTGGGGCACGATGGTCGCTTATTTCTGGCGTTATCGCTGAACCGGCAGAGGTGAAATCGCCGCTTGGAACATGTTTGAATGTGCCGCTAAAGGTGAACGCGCTTCCTTTTTGCGGTGCGCTTTCAACCGCGATTTGCCCGCCTAATTTTTCAGTGGCGCGTTTAACGATGCCAAGACCAAGCCCTGTACCCTCGGAAGTGCGGGTGTAGCCCGCGTCGCCCGTTGCAAAGTCATCAAAAACGCTGTCAATTTTTTCAGGCGCAATGCCAATCCCGTTATCTGTTACGGTGATCCGCAGGTCGATTTCGTCGCCGTCTGTATGACCGGTAAGGTCGACGCAGATCCGTCCGTTTGCGGTAAATTTATTCGCGTTAGCGAACAGATTCTCAAGTACGGACTCCAATAGGCTTTGATTGGCCAAAATGTTCAGGTGGGTTGGCCAGTTTGACGTAAAACTAATGGTGTTTCCTTGCTTTAACAGCAGAGGCTCCAGCAGGTCCACAAGCCGCTGCACAAGGTCTTGCGGGTTCAGTGCGTCCGCGTGCGACACATCTTGCGCGCTTTTTTCTGAATCGCTGAGCCGGGCCAATTCCAGGGTGTTGTTGACCTGTTCAAGCGCCTTCATCCCCGAGCGCTTGCCCAAGCCAATTAAGTCACGCAAATCTTGCGTTGCTTCATCATCCGCCAGAAGGTCAAAAGTTGCCAGTACGCCCTGCAGCGGGGTGCGCATTTCGTGGCTCATAACGGCAAGAAATTGTTCTTTTGCCAAAGCGTCGCGTTTGGCTGCATCCACAGCCTCATGCAACTTTTCTTCGTTATCAATGCGCTCAGAAATATCGCGCAGAGTCCCGATAAACAACGAATTATCTTCAGCATCTTTGCTGGACGCGATTGTGGTTTCTGCCGGAAATTCACGGCCCCGTTTGTCGCGGACTTTGAAGATGTGTCTCCCGTTGTCCACAACTTCGCCTTGCCCACCGCTGGACAGAAATTGCAAGCGCTCGGAGTATTCTGCTTGGTACTGTTCGGGAATGAGAAGTTCATGAACAGGTTGCCCCAAAGCTTCGGCTTCGGTGTAGCCAAAAATGCTCTCGGCGGCGGCATTGTATTGTTTGATGTAGCCTGATCCATCCGCAATAACGACAGCATCTTGGCTGGCTTCGACGATACGATTGAGGTTGTAGGCAATGCGCTCCGTGATGACCGCTTTGTTTTTTAGGCGACGCTGGAGCGCCCATGATACGGCCAGCATTCCAAGCAGCAGGGCAACGATCACAATCAGTAAGCTGGCGTAGTTTTGAAGCATGCCAAGGTGCTCATTACGCTCGTCTGCGGCATCATTCACCAGCACTTGAAGCGCTTGGATTGCGTATTGACGGACATCATTTTGGGACGCGTCTGCCATCGCAAGAAGCTGCTCAAGGTCGGGGCGGCTTGGACTGGTCCAGCTGTCTATGATCCCAGCCATTGCCTCTTTGCTTTGGTAGAGCCGTGTGATGATGTCGCTGAGTTCTCCGTTCCCACCAGAAAGTGCACCTTCGTAAATGAAACGACTGGCGTCCACGCGGCTATAATAGATGTCAAAAGCCCGTTTGATTGGGGTGGCATCTATACCCGAAAGGTCGGCGACGATTGTGTTTGGCGTGCGTACCGCAGCGTTGCCGCTTTGTGCAAGCTCGCGTGCAACTGCAAGGCGCAGGTTTTGATAGTCCACTTCAACTTGAACGATCGTCCAAGTGACATTGTCAGAGGTGGCGTATCGAAACTTCTCAGCAGATGCCTTTAGGCCGGTGTAGTAGTACCCGGCGATAGCCATGCCCAAAACTGTCAAGCATAATGAGATCGCTAAAGCAGAGCGAACGGCGCGGCCATCGGCCCTCACTGCTTCGATGTTACGTTGGAACATGAGTTTAAATCTGCGTAACAGTCAGTCGCTCCAGTTGCCAAACACTCACCGCGTAGATCGGTTCAGTGCGATATTTTGGGTCTTCATCATAGGGAAACACCACCCAAAGAGGACCGTTCTCCTGAATGCTGAACGCTTCACCATCGATACGGTTTGCGATGATAGGGGCGCGTTCCTCGATAAGCGCGCGATCGATATCGACAGAATAGTTGTTCGCCGCCGTCGCTGTGACTTGCGCAGCGTCGCTGCCAAAGTGTTTGATTACATCAAGCAGTGCAGGGCCAGAGAACGTACGTGGCTTGTCGGTCCAAATTGTTGATGTGGTAAACGAGATTTGCGGAAGCGCATCAAGCATTTGCGCGTCAAAGACGGCAGCTTCGCCCGCATTTGTCAGCGCGATGTCCCCATCTACGCGTAGCAATGCGGCTTGGGTTGGCTGCGCAAGGCTGGTTTTTGCACCAAGCTGCGTGGCGGCAAGTAGAAACGGTGTAGACAGAAGCAGATTTCGGCGGCTTTGACTGAAACTAGGTACTGACTTGTTAGACTTGCGGAGCATTACACGCTCTCCTCGCAACAGCTATTTAACACCGTGTCTGTTTGACACATCGTTTCAAAGAACCTAATGCTATCTTAAGATATAAAACATAATCGTTAGAAAGTAATAAATTGCCGAAAGGGTGGTCTTGGTGTTGTTTCAATCTGCTCGGCATACAATTAGATAGTAATTACTGCTTTGTGATACTTCAGTGTAGGGGCGCGTTACGGATGTTTGGTTCAGAGAATAGCTCGGTCATTTCGGTGTTGATCGCAGATGATCATCAGCTTGTGCGAGACATGATTGGGGCGTTCATAGAAGCGCAACCTGATTTTGATATCACACCTGTCCCAAGTTACGATGACGCGCTGGCCGTCCTTGAAGGAGGAAAGTCGTTTGATGTGGTGCTGCTGGACGTGAATATGCCTGGCATGAGGGGCCTTGAGTGTATCGAAACGCTTGTCCAAAAATTTCCAAAAACATCGATTGTGATTTTCTCGGGCAGTGCCTCTGATGCGTATGTAAAAGATGCGCTGGATGTGGGTGCCAGAGGCTATATCCCCAAGACCTTACCGTTCAAATCACTGTTGAACACAATCCGTTTGGTGGCTTCGGGCGAAGTCTTTGTGCCATCGTCTTTTCTAAGCGCAGCGGCGGAAACAGGTGATGAAGTCAACTTCGGCATGTCTGCGAATGAGTTACGGGTCCTGCGTAAAGTCTGTGCGGGGCTATCCAACAAAGAGATCGCACGTGACATGGAAATGACCGAAGTAACGATCAAAATGCACATGCGCGGAATCTGTAGCAAAATGGGTGCAAAAAACCGTACCCAAGCAGCTGTGATCGCGCTGCGTGAGCAAATCGCTTAGACAGCATCACCCACGGCCGCCGCGTAAGTAAGTTTGGTACGGATAATTGTTCCGCGGCAAGTTTTAAGGTCTGGAAAATCCGATCCCACATCATATTTATTAACCCATATGATTTAGGAGCCTTCATGATTTTTCGCAGCCTTGTCGCGCCGCTTTCCATTGCCCTGATATTCTCACTGACCGACATCAGTTTTGCGCAGCAAAGCTCGGCGAGTGCTTTGTTTGAAGTGATGAAGTTGGGCAAAATTATCTCTGTTATGCGTGAAGAAGGGCTTGCCTATGGTGCCTCACTTGGGGACGAGATGATGCCGGGGCGCAGTATTCCTGAATGGCCCAGCGAAGTAGCACGGGTTTACGATCAAGACAAAATGATCGACGGGATGCGTGATGCTTTTGTAGCCACATTAGGTGACCGCGATATGGGCCCGCTTGTGGCGTTTTTCGAATCTGACTTGGGTCAGGACATTGTAGAGCTGGAGTATTCAGCGCGTGTGGCGTTCATTGATGAGGCGATAGAAGAGGGTGCCATTTCGCAGTATCAAGACAGAGAGGCCGAGGATGATCCGATGCTTGTGGCCGTAAAATCGTTTGTCGCAACAAATGATTATGTCGAGGCTAACGTAGCAGGCGCGCTCAATTCCAACTTTGCGTTTTACACAGGCATGATTGATGGCGGTGCGTTGTCTTCGCGTATGTCGGAGAGCGATATTTTGGCCGATGTCTGGGCCCAAGAACCTGAAATCCGCGCCAATACAGAAGAGTGGCTCTATTCTTACTTGTTGATGGCGTATCAACCCCTCGGGGTTGAGGGGCTGAATGCCTATGAGCAGATAATGGCCACTGCTGAAGGTCGCGCAATGAATGCGGCCCTGTTTGAAAGCTTTGATCAAATGTATGTCGCCATAAGCCGTGAGTTGGGCCAAAGCGTTGCCGGCTATATGTTGGCAGAAGAACTTTAGCTTTGATCGGCGGGGGCAAGCTGCGCAATTGCTGCCTTTTCGCGCCGGCCTTTAACCCTTGACGTATAAACCTCACGAAGGCATACGAGGCACTCCTGTCGCGGGAGGATTCCGCGTGCGGGTTATTTTAATGACAGTCCCGAGGTCGGGGCGCGCTGTTTAAGGGTCGCAAATTTTGCGGTGAACGCCCCAAGGGGGACCTGATGACGCGGTTAGACAAGGATGACGCATATGTTTGCGGTTATGAAAACCGGCGGCAAGCAATACAAAGTCACAAGCGGCGATGTGCTGCGTGTGGAAAAGCTGGCTGCTGATGCGGGTGAAACCGTTCAATTCAATGAAATTCTGATGATCGGTGCCAATGTTGGCGCACCTTTGGTCGATGGCGCTGCTGTACAAGCAGAAGTGATTGACCAAATCAAAGGTGAAAAGACGATCAACTTTGTCAAACGTCGCCGTAAGCACAGCTCAAAACGCACCAAGGGCCACCGTCAGCAACTGACGCTCCTGCGTGTAACTGAGTTGCTGGAAAAAGGCGCGGACAAAACTGGTGTAAAAGCTGCGATCGGTGCGGGTTCCGTATCTGGTTCGGCTGTTGCGGCGGCAGCACCTGCTGCGAAAAAAGCAGCGCCAAAGAAAGCAGCG
>JAHEEK010000017.1:5833-31123 GCA_024640765.1 Thalassobium sp.
AAAGCAGCGCCAAAGAAAGCAGCGGCTCCAAAAGCAGCCAAGGCAGAAGCAAAAGCTGACGCCGCGACTGGCAGCAAGCCAAGCAACCTGCTTACCGAAGCACGCGGCGGCAAAGCTGATGATCTGAAAAAGATCTCTGGTGTAGGTCCGAAATTGGAAGGTCTTCTCCACGAGAATGGCGTATTCCACTTCGACCAGATCCTCGGTTGGGGTGCAGAAGAGATTGCCTATATGGATGACAAACTGTCGTTCAAAGGCCGTATCGAACGTGACGACTGGGTTGCACAAGCAACACAGTTCGCAGCTGAACAGGAGTAATTCCAGATGGCACACAAAAAAGCAGGCGGATCATCCCGCAACGGTCGCGACTCCGCTGGACGTCGCTTGGGCGTGAAAAAGTTTGGCGGCGAAGCTGTCATTCCAGGTAACATCATTATCCGTCAGCGCGGCACAAAAGTGTGGCCGGGCGAAGGTGTTGGCATGGGCAAAGATCACACAATCTTTGCGACTGTCGAAGGCAACATTCAGTTCCACAAGGGTCTGAAAAAGCGTACTTTCGTATCTGTCACTCCGCTCGCGGAAGCTGCTGAATAAACAGCCGACGTTCTAAGAAATTTAAAGGGATCGGCCATTAGGCCGGTCCCTTTTCTTTTGTCACATTACTTTTGCAATTCTTGCATATTGCCAGTGCTTTATCCGGGCTCATTAAGTGCTCTGCAACTTATCTCCGTGACACTAATTTAGCGCTGCTTAATGCGCGAATAAACGAAAGGTCATCTTCATGAATGTCGATACAAAAGCATCCGTTATTTTATGTGATCGTTTCGTTTTGCGCCCTCTGCGTGCCTCTGATCGTGGCTTGATTAAGATGTATACAAGTGACGAGCGTTTAGCCCGTAACACTGAATCCATTCCTCATCCGCTGCCGCCCGGTGCTACCAAGGCGTTTATTGACCGCGGCTTGGTCGAAAATAGTGAGCATGACATTTGGGTCATGGACGGTTCTGATCATGGGCTGGCCGAAGTTTTGGGTGTGATCGCACTCAAGCGTCTGGGCGACCGACAATCCGAGATTGGCTACTGGGTTGCTCCTGCGTTTTGGAACACTGGTTTTGCGTCCGAAGCCCTTGGTGCCATTGTGGAGGCAAACCCGCAGGGCGCTGAAACGCTTTTCGGCCAAGTCTTCCAAGACAACCCCGCCAGTGGCAAAGTACTTACCCACTGTGGCTTTCAGTATCTTGGGGATGCTGAGGTCTTTTGCGTGGCCCGCGATGCGGCAGTCCCGACGTGGACATACCTGCGCAAATGTGGCTAAAGACAGATTAACGAGGTGGCTCGCCCCTCAACAAGTTTCGCGGCGCAAAGCTGCACTAAGGACATGATATGAAATTCCTCGATTTGGCCAAAGTCTACATCCGTTCCGGCGCGGGCGGGGGCGGTGCCGTTAGCTTCCACCGTGAAAAATTTGTTGAATATGGTGGTCCGGATGGCGGCGATGGCGGGCGTGGCGGCGATGTCGTTGTGCAATGTGTCGATGGGTTGAACACCTTGATTGACTTCCGCTATCAGCAGCACTTTTTCGCCAAAAACGGTGTTCCGGGAATGGGTAAACAGCGCACTGGTGCAGACGGTGATGACATTATTTTGCGCGTTCCAGTTGGCACCGAAGTGCTGGATGAAGATCAGGAAACTGTCATTGCTGACATGACGGCTGTTGGTCAGCGGGTCATTTTGGCCAAAGGCGGCAATGGTGGTTTTGGCAACCTTCACTTCAAATCATCAACAAACCAAGCGCCGCGCCGCGCCAACCCCGGCCAAGAGGCCGTTGAGCGGACCCTCTGGTTGCGCCTTAAGCTGATCGCTGATGCAGGTCTGTTGGGGCTGCCGAATGCGGGTAAATCTACGTTCTTGGCCGCAACATCTAACGCGCGGCCGAAAATTGCTGATTATCCTTTTACCACTCTGCACCCGAACCTTGGTGTGGTCGGCATTGATAATGCTGAATATGTCGTGGCGGATATTCCGGGCTTGATCGAAGGCGCGTCTGAGGGGCGCGGCATTGGCGACCGTTTCCTTGGCCACGTTGAACGATGTGCGGTGCTGTTGCACCTGATCGATGGCACGTCTGACACTGCGGTTGAAGATTACAAGACGATCATCGGTGAGTTGGAAGCTTACGGTGGTGAACTGGCGGCGAAAGATCGCGTGACCGTTTTGAACAAGATTGATGCTCTTGATGACGAAGAGCGTGCCGATCTGAAGGCAGACCTTGAAAAGGCGGTCGGTGGTCCCGTGATGCTGATGTCAGGCGTGAGCCGTGAGGGTCTTGATGCCGTCCTTCGAAAAGTGCGCGCCGAGATTGAAGCGGACCGTGCTCGCGAACGCGCAGCCGGTGCTGAGGAAAAACCATGGCGTCCTTAACAACGGCCAATCGCATTGTTCTAAAAATCGGATCGGCCCTGTTGGTTGACCGGGAAAGCGGGACTTTGCGCGCAGAGTGGTTGTTGGCTTTGGCGCAAGACGTCGCTTGGCTCAAAAGCTTGGGTAAGGATGTTGTTTTGGTGTCCTCGGGCTCGATTGCATTGGGCCGTGAGGTGTTGGGTTTGCCCGCTGGCGAGTTGGCGCTTGAACAATCCCAGGCCGCGGCATCTGTCGGGCAAATCCGGCTGGCCCGCGCATATGAGGAGGCATTGGCCCCTCACTGTATTAAAACGGGGCAGGTACTTGTCACGCTTGAGGATTCTGAGGACCGCCGCAGATATCTTAATTCGCGCGCAACGCTGTCACAATTGTTGAGCCTTGGTGTTGTGCCGATCGTTAACGAAAACGATACGATCGCAACTGACGAAATTCGGTATGGTGATAATGACCGCCTTGCCGCACAAGTGGCCGTGACTGTCGGGGCAGACCAGTTGATTTTGCTCTCAGATGTTGATGGGTTTTATTCTGCGAACCCGAAATCGGACGCGTCGGCGCGCCGGTTTGATGTGATTGAAGAAATTACACCCGAAATTGAAGCAATGGCCGGAGATGCCCTGTTGGGGCTATCCAAAGGCGGAATGAAGACCAAACTTATGGCTGCAAAGATGGCAACGGATGCTGGCTGTGCCATGGCTATCACATTAGGAACGCCGCGCAACCCTTTGAAGATGCTTGAAGAAGGCGCAAACTCAACATGGTTTAGTGCAACGGAAAGCCCGCAAAGTGCGCGTACCCGTTGGATTGCTGCGATGATGCCCAAAGGTTCTGTCACAATTGATGCTGGCGCTGCGAAGGCGCTGCGGTCGGGCAACTCACTTTTGCCTGCAGGGATCATGGCGGTCAGCGGGACATTTGGCCGTGGAGATCCAGTTGAGATACTTGATACTTCAGGCGCTCATGTGGGGCAGGGATTAACCCGCTACACCAGCACTGAAGCCACAGTTTTGAAGGGTCATAAGACCGCTGAAATTGCGGGGTTGCTAGGGTACGCAGGGCGCGCAGCATTAATCCACCGCGACGATATGGCGCTTTAAGCCAAAAGATTGGACAGAAAGATGACCGATACACATGAAATTCCCGCATTGATGCAGGACATCGGCCAACGGGCAAAAGCCGCAAGCGTTGCCTTGGCGAATGCCAGTGCTGAGCGGAAACACGCGGGGCTGATCTCGGCCTCTGAAGTTTTGTGGAAGACCCGCGATGCGGTGATTGAGGCCAATGCGCTTGATCTTGAATACGGTCGCACCAAAGGCCTTAGCCCCGCAATGATGGACCGCTTGATGCTGGACGAAGAGCGCATTCGCGGCATCGTAGATAGCCTGCGCGCAGTAGCGGAGCAGGCTGATCCTGTCGGAGAAGTCATCGCACAGTGGCCCCGGCCCACAGGTCTGAATATTTCACGCGTGCGCACGCCGCTTGGGGTCATCGGGGTGATCTACGAAAGCCGGCCAAATGTGACGGCTGATGCAGGCGCGCTGTGCTTGAAGGCGGGTAACGCCGTTATTTTGCGTGGTGGCTCTGAGAGTTTCCATTCCTCCCGCGCCATCCATGCAGCCCTTCAGCAGGGACTTCGTGATGCCAATTTGCCCGAGGATGCAGTACAACTGGTGCCCACCCGTGACCGTGCGGCAGTTTCAGAAATGCTCAGCATGACGCAGTATATCGATGTGATCGTGCCGCGTGGTGGAAAGGGTTTGGTGGGGCTTGTGCAGCGCGAAGCGCGGGTTCCCGTTTTTGCCCACCTTGAAGGCATTGTGCATATCTATATCGACAAAGCAGCAGACCCGCAAAAGACACTTGATGTGGTGCTGAATGCAAAGACGCGCCGCACGGGGATTTGTGGTGCTGCGGAGTGTTTACTGATCCATGAAGAGATCAAAGATAGTCTAGGCGCTGATGTGATCAACGCGCTTTTGCAAGCGGGTGTAACCGTTGATGCAGATATGAACCTGCAGGGCATTGAGGGCACACAGGCGGCCACGGCAGACCATTGGGGTCATGAGTTTCTTGATATGGAAATTGCGGCCAAGACGGTTGCGGGACTGGATGAGGCAATGGCGCACATCCGTCAGTATGGCTCTGATCATACGGATTGTATTCTGACTGAAGACGCCACAACCGCTGAACGCTTTTTGACTGAATTGGATAGCGCAATCCTGATGCACAACGCCTCAACACAATTTGCAGATGGTGGTGAGTTTGGCATGGGGGCTGAAATTGGAATTGCCACGGGCAAAATGCACGCGCGCGGGCCGGTTGGCGCAGAGCAATTGACAAGTTTCAAATACATCGTACGCGGCGACGGGACGATCCGGTCTTAAGTCCTGCGCCTGTGTACTACGCTTTGCTAGAATGTGATTTTGATTTCGGCGTGGCTTACTTCAATATCAAGCGCGATCTGATGTTCTGCGCGCATTTGTGCGGTCAAAAAGAAATGCACATCCGACGGTCGGACTTTGGTAACGGCGGTCTCATCCGTCAGCATTGCCCACAACGCCGGATCGTGACGCAGGCGCTCTGAACGGCCCGTCACAGTGAATTGTCCTTCATGGTGTGAGACGCTGATGGTTCCACCGAATAGTAGAGCGGTTTCAAGACACTGAACGCTGGGCAACGCAAACTGGGTGCGCTGGCGAAGTGGATCGTTCGTGCCGCGCCAGTCAAATGTAATTCGTCCTGATCTGGAAAGCGCAGAGAAAATCGCGTTCAACTCGCTTTGGCGCACAAGCTGATCGGCGCCTGCAGTGCCGTATGCCAGTCTGAAAAATTTGATGCGAGCGTTTGCGGCCTCAACGCTTTCGGCAATCAGAAGCATTTCGGGTGTTTGTTCCGCACCCGTAAGGGCCATCAGCTCAACACCATTGGCAATTGCGCCTAAAGGGCTGATAAGGTCGTGGCAAATACGCGAGCCAACAAGGGCGCTGAGGTCTAGCGGAGTGCTCTGAATTTCTTGGGTCATGTGGCGCCTGTCAAATAAGGACTGATGATGTCTGAGCTAAACACATTACTAGAGCCGGGGCAGTTGGTCCGAAACCCGAACCAGCCCGATTGGGGCGTAGGTCAGGTGCAATCCAACGTTGTGGGTAAAGTTACAGTTAATTTCCGCGAGCGGGGAAAAGTCGTGATTGTTGGCTCGCAAATCGAATTAGAGTTGGTTTTCGACCTCTAGCTACGCGTTACCTGTTAATAATGTCTTAATATATGCGCGTTGCCAAGCGCAGGTCAGGCAAATAAGACGTAATGACGGTATTGGGCCGCGGGTTTGCTATGCCTGAAAGGAACCCTCTGATGGGGCATTCACCAAAATTTACGGTTAGATTGGCGGCGTCTGCGGATGACATCCGTGCGGCACAAGCTTTGCGTTATGAGGTATTCGTCGCGGAACTTGGCGGCAACGGCCCCATGGTTGACCATTATGCGCGGCTTGAGAAAGACCAATACGACCCGTTCTTTGAGCATCTTATGCTCTTTGATTCAGAGACCTGTGTGGGGGTCTACCGGCTACTATCCAGCGACGCGATGCCCAAAATTGGCCGCTATTATTCTGAGGATGAATTCGATCTTGGGCCTCTGAAAACCAGCGGTCGTCGGTTGTTAGAGCTTGGCCGCTCGTGCGTGCATAAATCCTATCGTGGTGGTGCTGCACTGATGCATTTATGGCAAGGTCTGTCAGGCTATATCGCAAAAAATGACGTTGATATTCTGTTTGGTGTTGCCAGCTTTCACGGCACGGATGTGGACGCCCTTGCGCACCCGTTGAGCCATTTGCACCACAGGTTTTTGGCACCACCTGAGTTGCGTGTAACCGCGACGGGAGAGGCGGCAGTTGCGATGGATCAGTTGGCTGAGGAACAGACAGATGCGCGCCGTGCGCTTCTTGAAACGCCGCAGCTTATCAAAGCGTATCTGCGTATGGGCGGTATGGTCGGGCAGGGCGCTTGGGTCGATCATGCATTCAACACAGCCGATGTGTGCATGGTCTTGGACATGGCGCGCATCAATCAAAAACAAGCCGCACTTTATCAAAGGGCTCCACGATGACCACTTGGAACGAGGGGGAATACCCCATTGAGGCACCACTTGGCGTGCAAGGCCTAATCCGTCTGGTATGGCGTGGCACGGTACTGGCGCTTGTTACGTTCGGCTGTCTGGCCGTTTTGCTTTTGGTGCGTCTTGTTGAAAAACCGTTGTTCGGTCTGCGCCGTCCTTGGACGCCATTCATTACGCAATTTGTTTGCCAAGCGGCGTTTCGGATTATTGGCATGCGCAGGCGTGTCTTTGGCACGGTGATGCCGCAGTTCGGTGCCATCGTGGCAAATCATGTAAGCTGGCTCGATATTTTTGCCCTTAACGCCAGCAAGCGCATCTACTTTGTCGCCAAATCTGAAGTCGCGAAATGGCCCGGTATTGGCTGGTTGGCGCGGGCGACTGGCACAGTTTTCATCAACCGCAATCCCCGTGAAGCGGCCCTGCAAAAACAGATATTCCAAGACAGATTGCATGCGGGCCATAAGCTATTGTTCTTTCCCGAAGGCACAAGCACCGACGGCAAGCGTGTCCTATCCTTCAAGCCAACGCTTTTTGCAGCTTTCTTTGAACAACCTCTGCGCGACGAAATGTGGGTGCAGCCGGTTACGCTGATTTATCACGCCCCTGATGGTGCGGATCCACGGTTTTACGGATGGTGGGGAGACATGGACTTTGCCCCGCATTTGCTGCGCACATTGGCTGGTGTGCGTCAGGGCGGCGTAGATGTGGTTTATCATCCACCGTTGAAGGTTTCAAACTTTGCCAGCCGCAAAGAGCTTGCCCGTGCGGCTGAAGAAATTGTACGCGGTGGCCTAGATTCTGCCGAGATGTCTTAAATCATGGCACCGTGAAGTGCTTTGAGCGCCTCTGTCGGGTTTTCGGCGTCCCAAACTTCTGCACCAACAGCAAAGAAATCTGAGATCGGTGCTAATGCGCGGATCTTAGCCGCATCAAGGCCACCTTCTGCGACGCAGGGGACTTCGATCATTTCTGACCACCACTGGAACAGATCCGGCTCAGCTAATGTCCCGTCACCTAGACCCGTGTCGCGGCAGGGGCCAAAGCAAACGTAATCCGCGCCGCCTTCGGCCGCATTCAGGCCGTCATGCCGCGATGCCGCACAATTACTTCCAACAATGGCATCATCGCCAAGCTCTTTGCGGGCATGGCGGATCGTGCGCGCACCATCTGTCAGATGAACCCCGTCAAGGCCAAGCTTATCGACCATCAGCAGATGGTGCTCGATCACGATTGCAACGTCGCGAGCGTGACAGACCTCGCGGCACGCATCAGCGGCGCGTGCGATGGCGTCGTCGTCGCTGCTGGCAAGCGCAAGACGGAAACAAGCCACGTCGACCTCATCCAGCATTTGACCCAAGAGCGCGGGAAACGTGCTTAGTTCGATCTGCGGTGGCGAGATCAGATAGAGTTGTGGCGCGATGGCGTCAGCGATGTCATCGGTGGATGGTGTATTGGTCATATCTGTCCCAAACCTAGAGTGCGCAATTTTGAGGACCTCTATCAAGGGGTTGCCCTTTCGCCAAGCGGTTCGTAACAGATTGTCATGAGCAAAACCCCCCAAAATACGCCCACACCGCTTGCACCGCCGACCTTTGTGTTGGTGCGTCCCCAAATGGGTGAGAACATCGGCGCGGCCGCCCGTGCGATGCTTAACTTCGGTGTCGACAGGATGCGCCTTGTTGCACCGCGTGATGGATGGCCTAATCCAGCGGCCAAGGCGATGGCATCGGGGGCAGGCCGCGTGCTTGACAGCGCGCAGGTTTACGACACGTTAGCGGATGCTTTGGGTGATTGTGACTACGTCTTTGCGACGACCGCCCGCCACAGAGGGTTGACCAAACCGATCTACAGCCCCGAAGCAGCAATGGAAGTGGCCGCAAAAAAGACCGCGCAGGGCCTTAAGGTTGGCGTGATGTTTGGCCCCGAAGCTGCAGGACTTGAAAACGATGATATTGCGCGCGCGAATGCCACTATTACTGTGCCTGTGAACCCTGAATTTCCCAGTCTGAACCTTGCGCAATGTGTGTTGCTGACAGGGTATGAGTGGCGCCGCCAGACCACGCGTGTTGAACCGCTGGCCCATGAAATGGTCAAAACTGATTGGGCGCCGCATATTGAAGTTGAGCGGCTTGCGGATCACTTTGAGCAACGGTTGGACACAGCTGGGTTCTTTTTCCCGCAGGCCAAAGCGCAAAGCATGAAAATAAACTTGCGTAATATGTGGTCACGTATGGCGCTTACCCGCGCGGACGTCCAAACTCTGCACGGAATGCTGCGACAGCTTGTCTGGTCAAAAGACACCTCGGACCGCTAGCTGTCGCGCTCGATTGTGCCTATGTTGCTGCCTAGATAATCGCATCAGAAGGATCACCCGCTATGGCTAAATCTCGCGCCATCTTTGAAGAGGTCTCAAGCAACGACAAGGGCAGCAATGTGCCTGTCACGGGTGGTATCGACGCGGCGCGGCGCGGTGCGCGCGGTTTTCTGAAAGGCTGGCTGATTGTTCTGTTTGCGCTGGTGGTCATGATGATTGCTGTTGGTGGTCTCACGCGGTTGACCGACAGTGGGCTAAGCATCACTGAATGGCGCCCTGTGACCGGAGCAATCCCACCGATGAATGCCGCCGATTGGGCGTCAGAATTTGAGAAATACCAAGAAATTCCCGAATATCAGCTTCAGAACAAGGGCATGAGTATGTCCGAATTCAAAGTGATCTATTGGTGGGAATGGGGGCATCGTCAGTTGGGCCGTTTCGTGGGGTTGGTCTGGGCGGTTGGCTTTTTCGGCTTGCTTGCAACGCGTCAAATGCCCGTGGGCTGGACCGGCAAAGCGGCTTTGCTCGGCGCGCTTGGGGGAAGCCAAGGGGCGATTGGCTGGTGGATGGTTTCGTCGGGTTTGGACAACGGAATGCTGGATGTGGCCAGCTACAGGTTGGCAACGCATCTGGGGTTGGCGTTTGTCATTCTTGGGGTAATCGCTTGGTATGTTTTGCAGCTTTCGCGCAGTGACGGCGCGCTGATCCAAGCACGTCGCCTTGGTGAACCTGTACTTGCGAAATTGGCGGTTGTTTTGATTGCTCTGACGGGTCTGCAGATATTGATGGGCGCACTGGTCGCGGGCATCGATGCCGGGCGCAATTATATCGATTGGCCTTTGATGGCTGGTGGCTTTTTACCCCCTGATTTGTTCACCCTTGAACCACTGTGGCGGAACTTTTTTGAAGACGATGGTTTGGTGCAGTTTATGCACCGTATGACCGGCTACATTCTTTTTGGTTTTGGTATCTTCATTTGGCTACGGGCGCGCCGGTCCCCCAACACGCAAACACGTTTTGCTTTTAACTTGGTGTTGGCGATGATGACTGTGCAAATGGTTTTGGGCATTGTGACTGTGATGAATTCATCGCCTTGGGAATTGGCGATTGTGCATCAGTTCGGCGCGGTTGTGTTGTGGGTTTTGGTGCTGCGGGCACGCTTTTTGGCGATTTACCCGCTCGCACAATCTGTCAGAGGGTAGGTGGCGATGTCTTACACTGAATTGATGGCATTTGTCCGCGAAACCCAAGCACTTGGGCAAATAGCGGGGCGATTGGGTTGGGATCAAGAGACAGTGATGCCCAAAGGCGCGGGGGCACAGCGGGCGGAAGAACACGGCGCAATGGCGAAGGTTTTGCACGCGCGTGGCACAGATCCGCGCATCGCAGAGTGGCTTGACGCCGCTACGCCAGAAACGCCGGAGCAGGCCGCGCAATTACGCCATATCCAAAAAAGTTATGCGCGGGCCACGAAAGTACCAGCAGATCTTGCATCACAGATCGCCAAAGTCACATCGCTGTCCCAAGGTGTGTGGGCCGAGGCACGTGCGGCCGATGATTTTGCAGGCTTCGCGCCGACACTGTCGCAAGTTGTGGCGCTAAAGCGCGAAGAGGGCGCTGCGTTGGCCGATGGCGGAGATGTATATGACGCCATGCTTGATGATTACGAGCCGGGCATGACGGCGGCAGAGTTGTCAGCGCTGTTTGATGCGCTTCGTCCGGGATTGGTTGCCCTGCGTGATGAGGTCATGGGGCGCGCGCAACCGCCTGCGCTCAAGGGGGCGTTTGATGAGGCGCGCCAGTTGGAGTTGTCTTCAAAACTGGCGCAGGTCTTTGGGTATGATCTGTCCCGCGGACGGATCGACAAGGCGGTGCACCCGTTTTCATCTGGAAGCAGTCAGGATGTGCGTATCACCACCCGCACGGCGGCGGATGACCCGTTCAATTGTTTCTACTCGACCATCCACGAGGTAGGCCACGCCTGTTATGAGCAAAACATTAATGACGCCTATTTGTTGACGCCCCTTGGTGCGGGTGTGTCGATGGGCGTGCATGAAAGCCAGAGCCGCATCTATGAAAACCAGTTAGGGCGCAGCCGTGCATTCACGGGCTGGCTTTTTGGCCAAATGCGCGATGCGTTTGGTGATTTTGGTGTGGCTGACGAGGACACGTTTTTCCGTGTTGTGAACCGGCTGAACACGGGGTTTATCCGTACCGAGGCCGATGAGGTGCAATACAATCTGCATGTGGCCCTTCGCTTCGATATTGAACGTCAATTGATGTATGGTGCAATTGATGTTGCTGATCTGGAGCAAGCTTGGAGCAGCCGTTTTGAGGCTGATTTCGGCTACGCCCCTGACCGCGCAAGTAATGGGGTTTTGCAAGATGTGCACTGGCCTGTTGGTCTGTTTGGATATTTTGCGACCTATTCGCTGGGTAATGTCTATGCGGGGTGCTTGCATGAAGCATTGCGCCGAGACGTCACGGGCCTGGATGACATGCTTGCTAACGGGGACACTTCTGCGGCTACCGGTTGGCTGAGACGCAATGTGCAGTGCCACGGTGGGCTTTACCGTCCGAAAGAAGTCATTGCAAAGGCCTGCGGTACGTCAGAGGCAGAGATCACAGAAGCGCCTTTGTTGGCCTATCTGAACGAGAAATTTGCGTCTTAGCGGCGGGCTGCAGCCACCCAAATCAGCGCAAGTGCAAGGCTCACGATGCCGTTCCAAGTAGGCATCGACAGCCCAAGAAACGCCCATGCGATGTCATCGCACATCACCACTTTGCCAGCGGCGTTTGGATCCAGCAGCGCGTTGCCCGACAAGCCCGACAGACCGCCACCAGTGCAACTTGATGGGCCTTCCCACCACTTTTGCTCTACGCCTGAGTGATAAAATCCAATCGCGGAGGTGGTCGCAGCAGCAAGGGCACCGAGCCATGCGACAACGCGTGCGGGGAAAATCAACATCAACCCGCCCAACACCATTGCGGCAGCATGTGGCCAGCGTTGCCACAGGCACATTTTGCAGGGTGCGAGCCCGCCAAAATGTTGAAAGCCATAGGCCGCAAGCATAAGCGCGAGTGAACCACCCGCCGCGATCAAACTAAGACGCTTCATAGAAATTTCACCGCATAAACGCCGCCAATCAAAACCACGACAAAGAGTGTGAACATCAACGGTAGCCGCTTTTCGATGAAGGTTTTAATAGGGGCGCCAAATTTCCACAACAGTGCCGCGACGATGAAAAAGCGCAGTCCGCGCGCGATAATCGATGTGACGATGAATGTGCTCAACGGCATCGCGGTCCAGCCCGACATGATCGTGATGACTTTGTAAGGGAAAGGCGTGATCCCCGCGATGAGCACCGCCCAGAACCCGACGTCATTAAAGCGGCCATTGAAGGCCTCCATGCTATCGGTCTTGCCCAAGGCCTGCAAAATAGGTTGTCCGATGGTGTCAAAGGCCAGTGCCCCGATCGCATAGCCCAAGAGCCCGCCCAAAACCGACGAGACAAGTGCAACACCTGCAATCACAAACGCGCGTGACGGGGCAGCAAGGATCATCGGGATCATTAAAATGTCAGGGGGGATGGGAAAAACCGAACTTTCCACGAAAGACACAAGTGCGAGCACCCAAAGCGCGTGAGGGTGCTTGGCCATGGACAAAGTCCAGTTGTACAACCGTTGGATCATATGGCTCGCCTCACCGCGTTAAGAAGAACTTTAGCCAATGTTGATAGCGAGATTGGGCGAGGGGTCAACCAGTGGGGCAGGCTGCCTGTCTGGATATTTATAAAACAAAAAGAAGGCCCCCACCGCCGCGCATGAGATTAGCAACGGTGAGGGAAGGCATTTACATGGCCGTGTTGAGGTTTTGGTCGATCTTTTCCAAGAACCCTTCTGTGGTCAACCAGCTTTGATCCGGACCAACCAGCAGCGCCAAGTCTTTGGTCATGAAGCCGGATTCAACCGTGTCCACGATTACTTTTTCGAGCGTCTCAACAAACTTCATAAGTTCCGCGTTGTTGTCGAGTTTTGCGCGGTGCTTTAGGCCACCTGTCCATGCATAGATAGAAGCGATCGAGTTGGTCGATGTTGCTTCGCCCTTTTGGTGCTGACGGAAGTGGCGCGTGACGGTGCCGTGTGCGGCCTCTGCTTCAACGATTTTGCCGTCTGGCGTCATCAATTGGCTGGTCATCAACCCGAGCGAACCGAAACCCTGAGCGACTGTGTCAGATTGTACATCGCCGTCGTAGTTTTTGCAGGCCCACACGAACTTGCCTGACCATTTCATCGCGGAAGCGACCATGTCGTCGATCAAGCGGTGCTCGTACCAGATGCCTGCCTCTTTGAATTTTTCGGCAAACTCTGCGTCAAAGACTTCTTGGAACAAGTCCTTAAAGCGGCCGTCGTAGGCTTTCAGGATTGTGTTTTTAGTCGACAGATACACAGGCCATCCAAGGTTCAGGCCGTAATTGAATGAGGCACGCGCAAAATCAATGATTGAGGCATCAAGGTTATACATGCCCATGGCCACACCCGCAGAGGGGCTGTCGTAGACATCTTTTTCGATCACTGTGCCGTCTTCGCCCACGAATTTCATTGTCAGCTTGCCAGGGCCGGGCATCAGGAAGTCAGTTGCTTTGTACTGATCGCCAAACGCATGACGGCCAATCACGATGGGGTCCGTCCAGCCCGGCACAAGGCGGGGCACATTTGAGCAAATGATCGGCGCGCGGAACAAAACGCCACCCAGAATATTGCGGATCGTCCCATTGGGCGAGCGCCACATCTTTTTGAGGCCAAATTCCTCGACCCGCTGCTCATCTGGGGTGATCGTCGCGCATTTGACGCCGACGCCGTATTTCTTGATCGCCTCCGCTGCATCAATGGTGATTTGGTCATTGGTCTCATCACGTACTTCCATGCCCAGATCGTAGTATTTCAGATCAAGATCGAGATACGGCAGAATCAGTTTCTTCTTGATGAAGTCCCAGATAATGCGTGTCATTTCATCGCCGTCGAGTTCAACGACGGGGTCCTCTACCTTAATTTTGGTCATGATTGGGCTCTTTGCAATTTGGCTGGCTCGTGAATCAACGGGTGTTTCAGGCTTTGGTTAGCGCAAAAACTTTTCTAACGAAAGCATAGTATGCAATTGTATACCAATAAAGAGTGAAGCAATTACGGGCTAAGTATTATTGGCAAACCATAGATCAATTTCAGGCATTATCGCATTCCAAAGGGCGGGAAAGCCGCGTTTGATTTTTGCAGCTACACGGGCCTCAAGTTGTTCGCGCGTGACGTGATAGGTTGGCCAAGTTCCACCGTGTTGTGCAAGATTGGCCAAGACGGGCTGTGCGCGGTCAATGGATTTAGTGAAGATCGCGTTGGGGCTTTCGGCGGCTTCAAATTCTTGCCACAGCGCAGTCAGCTCAGTGCCTTCCTTGTGAGGCAGAAGGCCAAAAATTCGGGCAGCAGCGACCTGTTCCTGGCTTTCGATTTCAGCGGCGTCAAAGCTACCGTGGATGGGGGTGTCGCCAACGTCCACTTCAACAATATCATGGATAAGCAACATCTTGATGATTGTCGCGGCCTGCGTATCTGCCGAAAGATCTGTGGCGTGACCCGACAAGATCAGCCCGAACATGGCGAGATGCCAGCTGTGCTCGCCCGAGTTTTCCTGCCGTGGGTCGCTCAAAATGGGGGTGGCGCGTAAGACTTGTTTCAGCGCATCTGTCTGATGGATGAATGCGGTGATGTCGGCCAATGGCCCTGTTGCAGTTTGGTCGCGGTGCAACGCATCCAGTAAATCATACGCAGCTGGCCAAGTTTGCTTGAGGCGCGAGGCGCGGCCCGTCGCAAGGTTATCAACGCCGATTTGGATGTGCTTATCACTGGCTCGTGCGCCCGTCATGACCATCAGTTCGGGATGCAGGTGATCGCAACTTCGCGCAAAAACCGCTGTGTCAGATGTGCCAGTATCAAATTCGCGCCAGAGTGAATGAAGTGCGGCGCCTTGTGCGGCTGGCAAAAGTCCGAAAAGGCGAGTGGCGGCTGCTTCTTCTTTGGCGGCAATTGCAGCGTTGTCGTGACGCAAATGAATTGGATGGTCGCCTGCGTCGATCTCAACAATGTCGTGGATCAACAGCATTGCGATCGCGCGGTCAATGTCGACCGGTTTGGGGAAATAGGGGGCGGCGACCAGTGCAAGCAGTGCTACGTGCCAACTGTGCTCGGCGGTATTTTCAGGGCGCGCATTGGTGGTCAGAAGGTTGTTGCGATTGACTTGCTTCAGCTGGTCAATCTCGCGCAGGAACGTCAATTGCTGATTAAGATCATGGGGCGTGTTCGGCGCAGGAACTGGCCAGTGGACGGCATCGGTCATGTGTGTGGGTTAGTATCCGTGGAAGCGCAAAGTTTCAACAAGAAACGCGCGGGCTTTTTCAGCGGCCATTTTCGTACGCACTTTGGTCAAAAAGGCTTCCTCAAGAGTTTGCGAGGAGGCGCCCAACACAGATGCGACCTGAATGAAAAGCCGTTCGTCGCCAATTTCTTTTTGGACGGCGATACACTCGGCTGCCAACTCAGAAGCCATCTTTTGAAGATCGTCCATGGGCGGTTCCTTAGTTCGGAAAGATCATACTGGTAACGGTACATGGAGAGGCGCAGCCGTTGAAAGCTGCGCCTAATTTTTTAGCGTGTGTTTTCAGTCAAACGACGTTGGACGTAGCTGGTCGTTGTATCGATCAGCGTGTCCATGTGGTCTTCTTCAAAGAAGTGACCAGCGCCCGGAACCTCATCATGGGTGATGGTGATGCCTTTTTGTTCGTGCAGCTTATTCACGAGGTTCACGGTGTCGGCGGGTGGTGCGACACGGTCGTTTGAACCATTGATGATCAGGCCCGATGACGGGCAGGGCGCCAAGAATGAGAAGTCGTACATATTGGCGGGCGGTGAGACCGAGATAAAACCCGTGATTTCAGGGCGGCGCATCAACAGTTGCATGCCAATCCACGCGCCAAACGAAAAGCCAGCGACCCAGCAGTGTTTGGAGTTGTTGTTCATCGACTGCAGGTAATCCAACGCAGATGCCGCATCTGACAGCTCACCGACCCCTTGGTCATATTCACCTTGGCTGCGTCCTACGCCGCGGAAGTTAAACCGCAAGACCGTGAAGCCCATGTTGTAAAACGCGTAGTGTAGGTTGTAGACGACCTTATTGTTCATCGTGCCGCCGAATTGCGGGTGCGGATGAAGAATGATAGCAATAGGCGCGTCTTTTTCTTTTTGAGGGTGGTAACGACCTTCGAGGCGGCCTTCGGGGCCAGGGAAAATGACTTCGGGCATAGGGGTCCCTTAATGTGGCTGCGCCGCGGGGCTGCGTGCGCTTCGGACGATATCTGTTCGCGGGTCACTCAGTGCGGGGTGCGTATTGACGCCGCCGTTTGAGAACTTTAGAACGGTTCTAAGTTGTGTCTGATCTGGCGTAGGCCAAGCAGGTGATATCGACCTATGCGCAAACGGTTAGATCGTCAATCAATTGGGAATATTTTGCCATGAAATTAAGCACTAAGGGGCGCTATGCGATGGTTGCTCTGGCGGATTTGGCACTGCAACCGGCGGATCGGCTGACGTCTCTTGGTGAAATTGCCAAGCGGCAGGATATCTCGATGCCTTATCTGGAGCAGTTATTTGTGAAGTTGCGGCGCGCAGAACTGGTAAGTTCCGTGCGCGGGCCGGGTGGGGGCTACCGGTTGGGACGCGCGGCGTCTGAAATTCGTGTGGTGGATATTCTTGCGGCGGTAGATGAAACAGTAAACGCGTTACACACAGGTGCGGGGGCCTCTGGTGGGTTGTCTGGCAGTCGCGCGCAGAGCATGACCAATCGGTTGTGGGAGGGGCTGAGCGCGCATGTCTATGTGTTTTTGCACCAAACGCGGCTTAGTGACGTTGTGGGCAACGGGCTTGCGCCGTGTCCAGCGGTGCCAAACCTGTTTGAAGTTGTGGACGACTAAGCTGTGATTGGTCCGCGTACATATCTTGATTACAACGCCACGGCCCCTTTGCGGCCCGAGGCCCGCGCTGCGATGATTGCGGCGATGGATGCGGTTGGTAATCCATCGAGTGTTCATAGCGAGGGACGCGCAGCCAAAGCGATTGTAGAGCGCGCCCGCCAACAGATCAGTGATGCACTTGGGGCGGCGGGCAGTGATATTGTCTTTACGTCGTCTGCGACAGAAAGCGCAGCACTTGCGCTTGCAGAGCGGGGTTTGCACGCAGCACCGATTGAGCATGATGCGGTTGCGGCTTGGGTCACTCCGGATTTACCCCTGAAAGAGGGGCAGGTTCAGATGTCTGACGCAGGGCAATCAAGTGTCCAGATTGCCAACTCTGAAACTGGTGTGATCCAAAAATTGCCATCTGGTCTTGCGGTGAGTGATTTGACCCAAGGGTTCGGGAAGCTGCCGCTTTCCTTTGACTGGATGGGTATCCGAATGGGGCTGGTGTCCGGTCACAAACTTGGTGGTCCCAAAGGCATCGGCGCAGTGGTGTTCCCGCAAGGAACTGATCTGCAGGCGCAAATTAAGGGCGGCGGCCAAGAAATGGGGCGACGGTCTGGTACGGAAAATGTAATCGGGATCGCTGGTTTCGGGGCAGCGGCCGAGGCAGCAGCGCGTGATTTGGCTGACGGTGTTTGGGAGCGGATCGCAGAACTTAGAATTATTCTAGAAAACTCCCTTGCGTCCGGTGCTAACCAGACTATTTGTGTCGGGAAAGGTCTTGAACGGCTGCCGAACACGAGTTGCTTCATTACGTCCGGTTGGAAGGGAGAGACGCAAGTCATGGCGATGGATCTCGCTGGGTTTGCGGTTTCTGCCGGTAGTGCATGCAGCAGCGGCAAAGTCCGCGCCAGCGGTGTGTTGCAGGCGATGGGCTACTCAGAGACCGAGGCAAGCTCGGCGATCCGTGTGTCGCTTGGGCCGGAGACAACAGAAGATCAGGTGCTGCGGTTTGCGCAGGCGTGGTTGAAAGCAGAACAAAAGTGGCGCGCACGCGCTGCATGAACGACGAAAGCCCCGTGGGGGCGCGCTGAAAAACAGAGTGCCAAACGGGGCCATAGGAAGGAAAATCGAGATGAGCTTGGATGTGGAAGTCAAAGACGGCGTCGATCAGGAAACTGTGGATGCAGTCAAAGAGCTGTCGGGGGCGTATAAATACGGCTGGAACACGGATATCGAGATGGAATACGCGCCCAAGGGCGTGAACACCGATATCGTAAAGCTGATCTCTGAAAAGAACGAAGAGCCCGAGTGGATGACCGAATGGCGTTTGCAGGCCTTTGAGCGGTGGGAAAAGATGACCGAGCCTGAGTGGGCGATGGTGAGCTACCCCAAAATCGATTTTCAGGACCAGTACTATTATGCGCGTCCGAAAAGCATGGTGGAAAAGCCCAAGTCACTTGACGAGGTCGACCCTAAGCTGTTGGCGACATATGAAAAGCTGGGCATTCCGTTGAAGGAACAGGCGTTGCTCGCTGGTGTAGAAGCGCCGGAAGAAGAGCGCAAAGTGGCCGTGGATGCGGTGTTTGACAGTGTTTCTGTTGGCACAACCTTCAAGGATGAGCTTGCCAAAGCTGGTGTGATTTTCTGCTCCATTTCGGAGGCTATTCGTGAGCACCCCGAGTTGGTTAAGAAGTACCTGGGTTCTGTCGTGCCGGTCAGTGATAATTACTACGCGACGCTTAATTCTGCCGTGTTCTCGGATGGTTCGTTTGTTTATGTGCCGCCAGGTGTGCGTTGCCCGATGGAGCTGAGCACGTATTTCCGGATCAATGCCGAAAACACAGGGCAGTTTGAGCGCACACTGATCATCGCGGACAAAGGCTCATATGTGTCTTACTTGGAAGGATGTACGGCGCCACAACGTGACACAGCGCAGTTGCACGCTGCCGTTGTTGAGATCGTCATCGAAGAAGACGCGGAAGTAAAATACTCAACCGTTCAAAACTGGTACCCCGGTGACGAAGACGGCAAAGGTGGCATTTATAACTTTGTGACCAAGCGCGCCGATTGTCGTGGCGACCGTGCAAAAGTGATGTGGACGCAGGTCGAAACCGGCTCTGCAGTGACTTGGAAATACCCAAGCTGCATTTTGCGCGGCAACGATACGCAAGGTGAGTTTTACTCTATCGCGATTGCCAACAACATGCAGCAGGCCGATACCGGTACAAAGATGGTGCATTTGGGCAAGAACACCAAGTCACGGATCGTGTCGAAAGGGATCAGCGCGGGCAAAGCGCAGAATACGTATCGTGGTTTGGTTTCAATGCATCCCAAAGCGAAGAATTCACGCAATTATACGCAGTGCGATAGCCTTCTGATCGGTGATAAATGCGGTGCTCACACGGTGCCCTATATCGAGGTGAAGAACAACTCGAGCCGTGTTGAGCACGAAGCGACCACATCAAAAGTCGATGATGAGCAGCTCTTTTACTGCCGCCAGCGCGGTATGGACGAGGAAGAGGCGGTTGCATTGGTCGTGAATGGTTTCTGTAAGGAAGTGCTTCAGGCGCTGCCCATGGAATTTGCGATGGAAGCACAGGCGCTTGTTGCCATTTCACTTGAAGGGTCGGTTGGCTAACCTGCACTTTACTCTGAATTAATTTGGTGGATATCGATCTGCTAAACACATGAATACAAAGGCTTACGGCTGGTAGTTAAAGTAAGAAAGTTGAGTTTTCTTTAACTGAACCGTATCAGCCGCATACGAAGGACACTACCGATGCTAGAGATCAAGAACCTGCACGTAAAATTGGAAGACGAAGACAAGAAAATCCTCAAAGGCGTTGATCTGTCTTTGGAAGCGGGCAAAGTGCACGCGATTATGGGGCCAAACGGGTCTGGTAAATCGACACTGTCGTATGTGCTTTCTGGCAAGGATGGTTACGAGGTCACGGAAGGCTCAGCGCATTTGCAGGGAGAAGATGTGCTCGATATGGAACCTGAAGAGCGTGCTGCGGCTGGTCTGTTTTTGGCGTTTCAATACCCTGTGGAAATTCCCGGTGTTGGGAACATGACGTTCCTGCGCACAGCGGTGAACGCACAGCGCAAAGCACGCGGTGAGGAAGAACTTTCCGCGAGTGATTTCTTGAAGGTTGTGCGCGAGAAAGCCAAGACGCTCAAAATTGACGCAGAGATGCTGAAGCGTCCTGTCAATGTGGGCTTTTCTGGCGGTGAGAAAAAGCGCAACGAGATTTTGCAGATGGCAATGCTTGAGCCAAAGATGTGCATCCTTGATGAGACTGACTCTGGTCTTGACGTTGATGCGATGAAACTTGTGTCAGAAGGCGTGAATGCGCTGCGTGACGCAGGGCGCACGTTCTTGGTGATTACGCACTACCAACGTTTGCTCGATCACATCAAACCCGACGTTGTGCATATCATGGCAAACGGCCGAATTGTGAAAACAGGTGGCCCAGAGTTGGCACTTGAAGTTGAGCAAAACGGCTATTCCGACATCTTGGCTGAAGAGGTGGCCTGAGATGGGATTGCCTGACATCAAAACAAACCTGACTGATGCGCGCCTTGCCGCGCAGCCTGTGCCACAAAGCGGTACCTGGCTCGCCGCGGCGCGTGATGACGCCTTGGCGCGGCTCCGTGCCATGGGTCTGCCGACCAAGCGTGATGAGTATTGGAAATACACAGACCCAAGCACGTTGACCGAAGCGGTAGCCCAAAGCGCAGACGTATTTGACGCAGCGGACGAAGCGCCACTTTATGACGGTATCGACCGGCTAAAGTTGGTGTTCGTCGATGGTGTTTTTGATGCGGATGCCTCTGACGACATGGCGCTTGAGGGTGCTACGATTGAACGGCTTGCTGATGCGGGTGCTGCGGATATCCATTGGGCAAAAGACCTTTATGGTGTTTTGGAAGCCAAAGGTCAGACGCCAGTTGAGCGTCCGCTCGCGGCCCTGAACTCTGCCACGGCAACCGACGGTGTTTTGATCCACGTGACTGGCACGCCCAGTAAACCGATCAGCCTGATTTACCGTCATGCCGATGCAACAAGCGACGCGACCCTTCACCACGTGATTAAGGTTGATGCGGGTGCGGAAGTAACTGTGCTTGAAAACGGTCCTGCTGCTGCGCGTTTTAACAAATGCATGGAAGTCGACGTTGCTGACACTGGCGTGTTTCACCACATCCGTGCGCAAGGGCGCGATCATGAACGCCGTGCAGTGACACACATCTTTGGCCGCTTGGGCAAAGAGTCTGTCTTTAAATCCTTCACCATGACCGCCAACGGTGTGCTGACCCGCAACGAAGTTGTGCTTGAGCTGACGGGCGACGATGCACAGGCATCTGTTGCTGGCGCGTGTATGGGCGACGGTTCGTTTCACCACGATGATACGGTTTTCATCACTCACGACGCGGTCAACTGTGAAAGCCGTCAAGTGTTCAAGAAAGTGCTGCGAAACGGTGCGGTCGGCGTTTTCCAAGGTAAAATTCTGGTTCAGCCTGATGCGCAAAAGACAGATGGCTATCAGATTAGCCAATCTCTTTTGCTTGATGATGACAGCCAATTCCTTGCCAAACCAGAGCTTGAAATTTACGCCGATGACGTTGCTTGCTCGCACGGGTCGACATCAGGTGCCATCAATGAAGAAGCCTTGTTTTATCTGCGCTCACGCGGCGTAGAGAAGGGCACAGCTGAAGATCTTTTGGTGCTATCATTTTTGGCAGAAGCAGTCGAAGAGATCGAGAGTGACGAAATCTCGGAAGACATCTCGGCGCGCCTTGAAGCGTGGCTGATGCGTCGCCGCGGCTAGGGTGTCGGTTAGCTCTGATATTGTGGCGACGTACCGTGGGCCTGGAAGGGTCATGCTACGCTTGCTGACGGCTGGTCAACGTGAGGATCGGGCCCTCGCCATTTTGATGGCGGGGTGTTTGCTGATGTTCGTCTCAAGCCTGCCGCGTCTTGCGCGTGAGCAGTTTGAGCAGGGCGGCGACCTTACGCAAATGTTGACCTATGAGTTTGTCAGCTGGATGCTGTTTTGGCCGCTGCTATTCTATATTTTCGCCGGTTTGATCCATGTGGTGACACGCCCATTTACTAAGATGGGAACATTTTTCACCACACGGCTTGCGGTATTCTGGAGCTTTTTTGCAGCAACCCCCCTCGCGCTTTTGAACGGCCTCACGGCTGGTTTTGTGGGCGAAGGGCAGGCGCTTGTGGCAGTTGGCGTTCTGTGGCTGGCTATGTTTTTGTGGTTTTTCATTGGTTCGCTGCGCGCAACCTTTCAGGCTCCGTCATGAGCGGCTTTCCTGATATTGCCACGCTCTTTCGTGTGACATTGCGTGACCCGAAAGAGGGGGCGTTTGCAGCTCTTTCGCTGCCAATTCCGCGCGAGGCTGCCATGCCGATTGTGTTGCTGGTATCGATCCTGTCTACGCTGTTGGCTTTGATCATTCAGTTTGTGGCTCCACAACAACTACCAAGCGGGATGGAGGAAATAGCGCGCCCCGAACCTTGGTTACTTGCAGTGCGTCAGTTCGGCCAGTTGATGGTGCTGATTTGTGCGATCTACTTTGGCGGGCGTATTTTAGACGGGCGCGGCGGCTTTAAGGACGTTGCGGTCGTGCTGTCATGGCTGCAAATTTACTCAATACCTTTCCAACTGACGGTCGTTTTGTCGGCGGTATTTGCCCCGCAGTTGGGGGCTGTTCTGTTCATGGGGGTGGGGGCCTATCTGATCTACGTCATGGTGGGCTTCATCGACATCGTGCATGAGCTTGGCTCGATGTGGAAAGCCACAAAATTGCTGATCTTAGTACTTGTTGCGCTGGCCCTTGGCTTCAGCCTTCTATTAACCCTATTCGCCACTGGCGCGTAAGCCGCCGGTAAAAGGAGAGAGCCCGAGATGTATAATGTAGCTGAAGTGCGCAAAGATTTCCCGATCCTGTTGCGTGAAGTGAATGGCAAGCCGTTGGTTTATCTGGACAACGGGGCCTCTGCGCAAAAGCCGCAGGTGGTCATTGACGCTGTGACCAAAGGCTATGCGGAGGAATACGCCAACGTACACCGCGGGCTGCATTATCTGTCGAACCTTGCAACTGATAAATACGAGGCGGTGCGCGGTAAAGTAGCGAAGTTTCTTAACGCGCCATCAGAAGATGAGATTGTGTTCACCAGTGGCACCACTGAAGGCATTAACCTTGTTGCGTATGGCTGGGCGATGCCGCGTATGCAAGCGGGTGACGAAATTGTTTTGAGTGTGATGGAGCACCATGCCAATATTGTGCCGTGGCATTTCTTGCGCGAACGTCAGGGTGTTGTCCTAAAGTGGGTCGATGTTGACGCCAACGGCGCCCTCGATCCCCAAGCGGTGATCGATGCGATTGGCCCAAAAACAAAGCTGGTTGCAATATCTCATCTTTCCAATGTTTTAGGCACCAAAGTTGATGTGAAATCTATCACCGAGGCTGCGCACGTAAAAGGCGCTGCAGTGCTGGTAGATGGTAGTCAAGCGGCTGTGCACGGACCCGTCGATGTGGCCGATATTGGCTGTGATTTTTACTGTGTCACGGGGCACAAGCTTTATGGCCCGTCAGGGTCTGGTGCGAATTACATCAAGATGGATCGCATGAAAGAGATGCGGCCGTTTATTGGTGGCGGCGACATGATCCGCGAGGTTCACCGCGATAGTTTGACATGGAACGCGCCCCCGATGAAATTTGAAGCGGGCACTCCTGGCATCGTTCAGACGATCGGGTTTGGTGTGGCGTTGGATTATATGATGGACCTCGGTATGGAACATATCGCGGCCCATGAAGAAAAGCTGCGCGACTATACGTGGGCTAAGCTGAAGGGTCTGAATTGGCTGAATATCCAAGGGCAAACCCCTGACAAGGCTGCTATTTTCAGCTTTACAATTGATGGCGCTGCTCACCCGCACGATATTTCAACTGTGCTTGATAAAAAAGGCGTGGCCGTACGTGCGGGGCATCACTGTGCGCAACCATTGATGGAACACATGGGCGTTCCGGCGACCTGCCGTGCATCTTTTGGTCTCTACAATACCGAGGCTGAGGTCGATGCGCTTGTTGATGCACTTGAGCTTTGCCACGATTTATTTGCCTGAGATTGTGTATAGCATCAGTTTGATCAATATCGGCGTTGCGAGGAAAGCTGCGCACAGGTATAGATCCTGCAACGGTCCTTTAGCTCAGCTGGATAGAGCGCTGCCCTCCGAAGGCAGAGGCCAGAGGTTCGAATCCTCTAAGGACCGCCATCGACTGCCTCACTAGCGGTAGCATATCCCAGATAGGCATCAGTTATTACTCACTTATTTAGGCTCGGTACTTGTGATGCCGCATGTGGGTACTGACCAGAATGCTGACCAAAACTATCCCCCATACTTTCGTTCGTAATGGCTACTATTACTTTTCCCGCCGTGTTCCTTCTGACTTACGAGGCCATTATTCGTACCATCGTATTGTCCAAGGGCTGCGAACGACTTCTCCTCAGAAAGCTAAGGTGCAAGCTAGTATTACGGCTGCCAAGCTCGAGGCGTATTGGAACCAGATGCGTTTGGCTAAGTCTGACGTAATTGGCATGTCGTTGGTGACGGGCTCATCCAATAGCAGTTTAAAACTAGACGCAAAGCAGCCTCAGAGTGACTGTCCGTCCCTTCTAGACGCCTTAGAGGTTTATCTTGAGCAGAAGGGTAAAGGCCGCCCCAAGACCTTTCGTGTGGCCGCTGAGCGATCCTGTAACTATTTGATTGGTCTCTGCGGTAACAAGGCATTGTCAGATTATACTCGCCAAGATGCTCTTCAATTCAGGGATTGGCTCGTTGCACGTGGACTTACAGGTTCGAGCATTACCCGTAACTTCTCATATCTAAAGGCCGTCATTAACTTTGCTCTGTCTGAGTATGCCTTAGACGTCCGTAACCCGTTCAAAGGTGTCTATCATGACCGTAGTGCCGGGGTGTTGGTTCGTAAGCCAATACCGATCGAGGCCATCAAAAAAGTACAATTAGAATGTCATGAAATCGATGATGACATGAGATGGCTGATAGCCTTAATCTCTGACACTGGAATGCGGTTGGCTGAAGGGGCAGGGCTGCTTAAGCAAGACTTCATTGGATTTGATACCGATCTGCCGTTTGTTCGAGTTAACAAGCACCCTTGGCGTAATCTGAAGACGGCAAGTAGTGAACGTAATATACCGTTGGTCGGTGAAGCATTATGGGCTGCTAAACGCATCTTAGAAGCAGATAATGGAGCAGATTTTGCTTTCCCAAGGTATAACAAGGCATCAACCACATCAGCTAACTCAGCAAGTGCAGCACTTAACAAATGGTTGAAACAGTACGTTCCTGATGGATGCACTATGCACAGCTTCAGACATTCAATGCGAGACAGGTTAAGGGC
>JAHEEK010000019.1:0-30925 GCA_024640765.1 Thalassobium sp.
GACAGTTTGTAGCGGGTATAGGGCTGTTAACCTTAGCTGCTCCTTACGTAAGAGCGGATAATCAAGCGCTACCACGAGAGCATCAACAACGTCACACCGGCCGACGTCTACTTTGGCCGTGACAAAGCCATTCTGAAACAATGCGAAAGGATCAAGGTCCGTAGGACGACAATCCAACCACGCCGCATGCAACATCAAAAACAAGCCGCATAATCAATCACACAAACGAGCCAGAGCCTCCAATGCTCAAGCCTCTATAATGTCCCATTTTATATGACGACGGACATACTTAAGCATAGCGACTATTACTCCAAGCCGAGCAGCCTTTTCCGATTTGATGACCATTTCAGGATCGTTAGATCAAACGTCAAAGCCATGAGAGATACACAGATGCCAAGCACGAAGTTCTTACCCAAATCGGTGCCTGCGAGTGTTCGTTGTAGTTCTTGACCCAAATCTTGCGTTCCAATGAATGCCGCGATGATGACCATAAAGAATGCGAACATAATCGCCTGATTGAAGCCGACAGCCATCGTTGGCAAAGCCAAGGGAAGTTCTACTTTAAACAGCCTTTGCATCCGTGTGGCCCCTGACATTTCGGCGGCTTCGATGACTTCGGGTGGCACCGTTCGCAGACCCTCGATTGTGTAGCGGATCAGTGGGACCATGGCGAAAATCAGGATGGAGAAGATAACGGCGATGTCTGTGATGCCAAAGAGCATGATTGCGGGGATCAGGTACACGAAGCTTGGGAAGGTTTGCGCAGTATCGCAGATCAGCAGAAGGCGCAGTGACCATTTCTCGGTGCGCGCAGCGAGAATGGCGATTGGCAGGCCAAGTACCATGGCGATTGAGACCGCTGAAATCACTGAATAGAGCGTGATGACAGAGCGATCCCACCAGCCGGATAGCGCGACCAGAGAGAAGAAGATCAGCGCTGTAATTGCCTGACGACGTCCGCCGAGCCAAAGCGCGAAGGCTGTGATCAGCAAGATGAATGCGGGTGTCGGGATCGAGAGCAGAAAGTTGCGGAACGGGATCAGGAGTTGTACGTTCACGAAGGCGCGAAGGAAACCTGTTGTGGCTTTGACCCATTCAATGTCGAGGAACCATTTGATCCCTGTGTCCAACTCTTTGCCCACGGAGAGGCTTTGCTTGCGGCCAATCTCTGATGCGATCTCTACGAACTGCGCGACGATGCAAAAGAACACGAAAGCGCCAAGTCCCAAGACCAGTGCAATATGACGCTTCCACCACGGCGTGCCGCGCTCAAAATGCTCGGGCTGTTTAACGACCCAAGCCTTTGACATGCGATCCAGCGTGACGGCGAGCAGAACAATGGTGACGCCGATCTCGAAGGAACGACCAAGCTTGAAGCTGCCCATCATCGCGAGCAGTTTTGCACCCAAACCCGGCATGCCGATAAACGCAGTCAAAACTACCATCGCAAGGCAGAGCATGATGACTTGGTTCACACCCACCAATATTTCAGTGCGCGCAGAGGGCAGATACACATGGCGCAGCAGCTGAAATTTGGTGCAGCCGCTCATGTGACCGGCTTCGACGACTTCGGGGCTGACTTTCTGCAAACCGAGTGTCGTCATCAAGATCATTGGTGGGATTGCGTAAATGGTTGTGGCAACTGCGCCAGCGGTTGGGCCGACTTTGAAAAAGATCACAGCAGGCAGGAGGTAAGTGAAGAAGGGCAGCGTTTGCAGCACAGACAGAATGGGCTTCAGAGTGCGGTCAAATGCAGACGATTTCCATGCGGCGATACCAAGGGAAAGGCCGATGGTAAATGCCGTTGGCGCTGCGACAACCAGCACGGACATCGTCTGCATCGCGATCTTCCATTGGCCTACAAGCGCGGTCCAGCAGAAGGTAAACGCCACCAAAGCTGCCATTTTCCAGCCGCCCAGATAGTAGCCCAGCACCGCCATTGATGCCGCGATAGCGGTCCATGGGATCGGGCCTAAGTTAGGCCAGCGACGTTTGCCAAACAGCAGGTTGGCGGTGGTATCAAGGATGACTTGCAACAACCCTGTGATCCAGCGGGTGAATGCAAACAGGCCTAGATCGTCTTTGACAAAGTTGAAGAATAGATCGAGGTATCCAGCGAAGTTGGGCACCAACGCTTCTGGTAAACGATGCAGCGCGGAGGGCAGGAAACCGAGATACTGCAAGGCGGTTAGTAAGATTGCGATACTAACAAGAATGCTCGAAAGCTTCGAGCGGCTCATAGGCAGATTGGAGGTGATATCAGTCGTGTCAGACATCACTCAGTTCCTACCAAAATACCCAGTGCGATCTCGCGCGACATCGCGCCGATCACGGTACCATCTTTTGCAACTGGAATCGCGCTGCGTGTGTCTTGGATCAGGAGTTTTGCGAGACTTTGAATCGATGCACCGGCATCTACAGGATCGCCGTCAGCGGACAGACCGTCTTTGATCAAAGTTTCCGCATGTACCACACGGGATTTGTCGATTTCCTCGGTAAACTTGCGCACGTATTCTGTCGCAGGGTGCAGCACGATTTGATCAGGGGTGTCACATTGTTCAACCGCGCCGTCCTTCATAATCGCGATGCGATCCGCGAGGCGCAAAGCCTCGTCAAAGTCGTGCGTAATAAAGACAATCGTTTTGTTCAAAAGCTGTTGCAAGCGTAGGAACTCGTCCTGCATTTCGCGACGAATAAGCGGGTCGAGCGCGGAGAATGGTTCATCCAGAAACCAGATGTCAGGTTCAATCGCGAGTGATCTCGCGATGCCGACACGCTGTTGTTGACCGCCAGACAATTCACGCGGGAAATAATCCTCGCGCCCTTCTAAGCCAACCAATTTGATAACTTCCAGCGCGCGCTCACGCCGTGCGTGTTTGTCCTGACCGCGCATCTCCAAAGGCAACGCGACATTGTCGAGAACTGTGCGGTGCGGCAAAAGGCCAAAGCTTTGGAACACCATGCCCATTTTGTTGCGGCGCAGTTCGATCAGCTCTTTTTCGGACAAAGACATGATTTCCTGACCATCAACCTCAATCGTGCCGCCGGTAATATCGTGCAAGCGCGAGAAACAGCGCACCAGTGTTGATTTACCAGACCCTGAAAGCCCCATGATGACCAACATCTCGCCGCGCGCAACATCGATCGACACGTCCTTAACACCCGCAATATAGCCATCCCCACGGATATCATCAAAGCTACGGCCCGCAGGCATGTCTTTGAGATAGGCTTCAGGTGCGCTTCCAAAAAGCTTCCAAACGTTTTTGGCAGAAATTACTGGGGCATCAGTGATCATAGGAAATCCTGTTTAAAAGCCCCGCCCGATACGATCAGGCAGGGCCTATTCTAACGACTAGTCGCGTCGGGTTTAATTAACCCAAGCGGACCAAACGTCTTCGTTCTGCTCAAGCCACGCTTCAGCGGCCTCTTCTGGCTCCATCTCATCGATGTCGACCATTTTCGCCATTTCAGCGATCTGTGCATTGGTGAAGGAGATTTTCTCAAGAGTGGCATAGGCCGCAGGCCATTTCTCTTCCATGCCTTCCCATGCCGCTTTCTTCATGTAGCCCTTTGCAGGGTTGCCGCAGTCATAAAGCGCGTCTGGGTTTGGTCCAAGGCTTGGATCTTTGTCACAACCGTCTACCCACGTTGGAAATTCGACGAATTCACCAGGCCATACTGCCTCTGCAAAGTTTGGCGTCCAGTTGAAGACCACGATTGGCTTTTTGTCCGCTTCCGCAGCACCAATTGCAGCCCAAAGAGCAGCAGCAGATCCCGCGTTGATCACTGCGAAGTCCATATCAAGCGCCTCGACGCGCTCTTTACCATGCTTGAGCCAGTCAACAGGGCCATCTAGATACATGCCTTTGTCACCTGTTTCAGCTGTTTTGAACAGAGCAGCACATTCATTAAGCGCTTTCCAGTCTGGAAGGCCTGGGCATGCCTCTTTTGTCCACATTGGATACCACCAATCTTCGCGTGTGACCGCATTGTGATCACCTACATCGACGATACCGCCTTTTTCCTGAGCGGCGCGGAAGGATGCGCCGAACGCGCCTTCCCACACTTCCATTTCAAGTGTGACGTCGCCTAGGCGTACCGATTCGTAAACCGCCTGACTGTCTGTTGTTACATATTCCACATTATTGCCCGCACTTTCGAGCATCTGGCCAACTACGTTGGACATCACGATCTGGCTGGACCAGTTGTGGATTGGTATAACGATGGGGTCGCTGCTGTCTTCTGCGAATGCTGCCAGCGGTAGTACCGCGAGAATACCCGCTGTAATTGCCATTGTTGATCTTTTCATTTGTTTCTCCCTGTTTTCGCTATCTTGATGTAGCGACATGGCTTATGTTCTAGGCTTTTTGTGTCATTCCTCTCGCCCAAAGGGAGAATCTGATTATGTGGCCTGGCACGCACAACATTCTGATGGTTTTTTCCTCTCAATCAAGTTTTTTTCTTGTGTGTGGTTGCTAGAGGTGATTTTGGTTTTATCAGGAACGTGACAGTCGATCTGTTTTTGTCTTTCCTTTTGCGTTTCAGCGTCCATGCGGTGCGAAGTTGAACGAGATTGAGCGGTGGAGGTCCAAGATGAGGTATTCTGGCTTTAAAGTCATCAAAGAAGCGCTGACGGGTCACAAAGGCTGGACGCCCGCTTGGCGCGAGCCAGAGCCCAAGTCGCATTATGACATCGTGATCATTGGAGGGGGCGGGCATGGTCTTGCAACAGCGCATTATCTTGCCAAGATATATAAACAAAAAAACATAGCTGTGATAGAAAAGGGTTGGATTGGCGGCGGCAACGTGGGCCGTAACACAACGATTATTCGCTCAAATTATCTGCTTGATGGCAACGAACCGTTCTATGAATTCTCGCTCAAGCTCTGGGAAGGACTGGAGCAGGACCTCAACTACAACACTATGGTGTCCCAACGCGGCATCATGAATCTGATCCACTCTGACGCTCAGCGCGATGCTTTCGTGCGGCGTGGTAATGCAATGATACTGAATGGCGCGGACGCCGAATACTTGGATGAAGCGCAAATCCGTGCTGAGTATCCATTTCTTAAGTTCGACGATCAACGTTTCCCGATCAAAGGCGGTCTTGCGCAGCGGCGCGGCGGCACTGTGCGCCATGATGCGGTCGCTTGGGGCTATGCGCGCAGCGCCGATAATCACGGTGTTGATATCATTCAGAATTGCGAAGTCACGGGTTTCAAGATCGAGGGTGGCGTGTGCAAAGGCATTGAAACCTCGCGCGGCTTTATTGGCGCTGTTAAAGTCGGTTGCGCGGTTGCTGGTAATTCCGGCCGTTTGATGGGCATGGCAGGCATGCGTTTGCCGATTGAAAGTCACGTGTTGCAGGCCTTCGTCTCAGAGGGTCTAAAACCTGTTCTCCCCGGAGTAATAACCTTTGGCGCAGGGCATTTCTATGTCAGCCAGTCGGACAAGGGCGGCCTTGTTTTTGGTGGCGATCTTGACGGTTACAATTCCTACGCCCAACGCGGCAACTTGCCTGTGGTTGAAGATGTCTGCGAAGGCGGTATGGCGATCATGCCAATGATTGGCCGCGCGCGGCTTTTGCGCATGTGGGGCGGCATTATGGATATGTCGATGGACGGCTCACCCTATATCGACAAAACCCATATCGAGGGCCTCTATTTCAATGGTGGCTGGTGCTACGGCGGTTTCAAAGCGACGCCTGCCTCTGGCTACACCTTCGCGCATTTGCTTGCCAACGACGAACCTCACGAGACTGCGTCAGCCTATCGTTTGGATCGCTACAAAACCGGTCATATGATTGATGAAAAAGGGCAGGGCAACCAGCCCAACCTGCATTAAGGAGCGCTGAGAGATGATTATTAACCACCCTCTTCTTGGTCCGCGTGACAGTGCCGAGTTCGTCTATCTAGGCGATGCAAGCTTGATCGAGCGCCCTGATCCAGAGGCGGTGAATGCCGCTGATCAATTCCATGATTACGCCTATTTGCGCGACAATCCCGCAGGGGAGCTGCGCGAGTTGTGGTTTCATGAAGGCGGTGATCGCTCGTGGCTTGTGGTCACACGCGACACCCGCACGCATGAAATTTCCAAGGTTGAGCTGGCCCGCGATGTAGCGCGCAGCAAAGGACGATCGTTATGACACAAGTGAACAGAGTCCAAGGCGGTCAGATCGATCGCAACACGCCATTGAAATTCAAGTTTGATGGCAAAAGCTACACGGGTCATGCAGGCGATACGCTTGCTTCTGCCTTGCTCGCCAATGGTGTGCGCCTTATGGGGCGCTCTTTCAAATACCACCGTCCTCGTGGTCCTTTAAGCGCTGGCAGCGAAGAACCCAACGCGATTGTGACTTTGCGTGACGGAGTACGCGCTGAACCCAACACACGTGCGACCACCTCCGAATTGTTCGACGGTCTCACCGCGCGCTCGCAAAATTGCTGGCCGTCTGTGAAATTCGACGCTCTGGCGGTGAATGATGCCGCCTCTGATTTCCTTGCTGCTGGGTTTTACTACAAAACATTCATGTGGCCCGCACCGTTCTGGGAAAAGGTCTACGAGCCAATTATTCGTAAGGCTGCGGGTCTTGGCGCACTGTCGATGCAGGAAGATCCCGATGAATATGACAAGGGTTTCCGCCACTGCGATCTTTTGATTGTTGGCGCTGGGCCTTCTGGTTTGATGGCTGCCCTCACAGGGGGTCGGGCTGGCAAAGAGGTGATCCTCGCCGATGAAGACTTCGCGATGGGGGGGCGTTTGCTGAGTGAACAAATGGAGGTGGGTGGCAAATCCGCGCTCGATTGGACGACGCAAACGATTGCTGAATTGTCGTCCCTCCCAAACGTGCGCCTGATGAGCCGTACAACTGTTATGGGTGCGTTTGATCACGGAATTTACGGCGCGGTTGAGCGGGTGTCTGACCACTTGCTTGAGCCTATCGCTGGCAAGCCACGTCAAATTCTGTGGCGCATCTACGCTGATAAAACCTTGCTCTGCGCAGGCGCGATCGAACGCCCGATTGCGTTCGAAAATAATGACCGTCCGGGCATCATGCTCGCCTCTGCGATGCGTTCTTATGTAAACCGCTGGGCGGCGACGCCTGCACAGCGTGTTGCGATTTTCACGTCTTGCGACGATGGGCATCGCACGGCGGCAGATTTGCATGCGAAAGGCGTCAAGATTGCCGCAGTTATTGACACGCGCGCGGATGCGCCGATGTCGATGGACTACGAAGTGCTCGCAGATGCGCAAGTTACGAATACAAAGGGACGTCTTGGTCTTAACTTTGTCGATGTGCAGCTCTCTGATGGTTCGCAACGGACCTTGGAATGCGGCGCTGTGGGTGTGTCTGGCGGGTGGAACCCGAATGTTCATCTGACCTGCCATCAACGAGGAAGACCGACTTGGGACGGCGATCTTTCAGCTTTTGTTCCTGGTGGCACGCTTCCGCCTGGTATGACGGTGGCTGGCGCTGCGAGCGGTGATCTGTCGACGCATGGCGCATTGCTAAGCGGTGCCAAAGGTGCAGCAGAAGCGCTCGGCATCAAAGCGGTAGATACGCCAGCGGCAGATGACACGCCTGCCAAGCAATCCGCATTCTGGTATGTGGAGGGCTGCAAACGTGCGTGGCTAGATCAGCAGAACGACGTGACTGTCAAAGACGTGAAGCTGGCGCATCAAGAGGGCTTCCGCTCCGTCGAGCACCTCAAGCGCTACACGACGCTCGGGATGGCAACGGATCAGGGCAAGACGTCTAACATGGGCGGTCTCGCGATTATGGCGGAGATTGCCGGCAAGGGTATTCCCGATGTTGGCACAACGATTTTCCGTCCACCCTACACGCCTGTGTCTATTGGTGCGTTCGCGGGTCGTATGCGCGGGATGGAGTTCCATCCGACCCGTCTCACCCCCTCGCATTTCTGGGCGAAAGAGCGCGGCGCGGTCTTTGTTGAAGTCGGCAACTGGCTGCGCGCGCAATGGTTCCCGATTGAAGGCGAAACCCATTGGCGTCAGTCCGTGGATCGCGAAGTCAAAGCGACCCGCGCCTCTGTCGGGGTCTGTGATTGTACGACATTGGGCAAAATTGACGTGCAAGGTGCGGACGCGGCGACTTTCCTCAATAAGGTCTATTGCAATCCATTTGCCAAAGTCCCTGTGGGTAAGACCCGCTATGGTCTCATGCTGCGCGAAGATGGCATTGCGATGGATGATGGCACGGCGGGACGTTTGGCCGAAGATCACTTTGTGGTCACGACGACCACCGCCAAAGCTGGGCCAGTCTATCAGCACATGGAATTCGTGCGTCAGTGTTTGATGCCGGATGCGGATGTGCAGTTAATCTCAACCACGGAAGCTTGGGCGCAATATGCCGTTGCTGGGCCGAATTCGCGTGCGCTTTTGCAAAAAATCGTTGATCCCGAATTCGACATCTCGAATGAGGCGTTCGAGTTCATGGCCTGTGCCAATATCACCGTCTGCGGTGGCTTGCGCGCGCGCTTGTTCCGTATTTCATTCTCTGGTGAGTTGGCCTTCGAGATCGCTGTGCCCTCGCGCTATGGCGATGCGTTGATGCGCAAATTGATGGACGAGGGCGAAGATTTTGGTGTGGTGCCCTACGGCACAGAAGCGCTGGGCGTGATGCGGATCGAAAAGGGTCATGCGGCAGGTAATGAGCTGAATGGGACAACCACAGCCAACAACCTTGGCATGAGACGAATGGTGTCCAATAAGAAAGATAGCATTGGCACAGTTTTATCGGAACGGGCGGGTCTTAATGAGGATGACGCGCTGAAGCTCGTGGGCGTGAAACCGCTTGCGAGTGAGGATAAGATAACGGCCGGCGGGCATTTGATGGCGGCGAATGGCCCTGTCGATGCGGTGCATGATCAGGGCTATGTGACGTCGGCGGCATACTCGCCCGAGGTCGGTTCGATGATTGGCCTTGCGATGATCAAGTCTGGCGATGCGCGCATGGGCGAGAAAATGCGCCTTGTTTCGCCTGTGACCGATAGTGAAGTTGTCGTTGAAGTGACTTCTGCCCATTTTGTTGATCCAGAAGGAGGACGCCAACGTGCATGATCTCACAGCTATTACGGCCCTTGGTGGGCAGTCCCCACGCGTCGACACAATTGGTGAGGTCACGCTTCGCGAGAATGATGGTCTCTCTTTGGCCTCCGTTCATGCGCGCCTTGGTCAAGAAACGGCTTGCCGCGAGCATCTTGCCAATTTGCTTGACGGGCACGTTCCTGAAATTGGCAAAGTGGTCTTGCGTGATCCAGAAGCGGCCTTTTGGACAGGGCCAGACCAATGGATGGTTGGCGCGCCGTACGCGACTCACGAAGATCTCGCTGCACAGCTGAAAGGGCGCTTTGGAGCGAGTGCGTCGATCACTGAGCAAAGTGACGCTTGGGCTTGCTTTGATTTGCAGGGCGCGAAGATGGAGCCGGTCATGGAACTGCTCTGTCCGATTAACATCCGCGCCATGCAAACGGGCGACGCTCAGCGCACGTCGATCCATCATCTCGGCTGCTTTGTTATCCGACGCGATCCCGATGATTGGGTGCGCATATTGGGCCCGCGCGCCTCTGCAGGATCGTTGCACCATGCGATTGTGACGGCGATGCAGTCTGTGGTGTAAAGCTATGACGTTATGAGGGTGTCAAGGTTAATTTACATATTGGGGTTTACATGGTATTGTTCATCTGAAATCTCCTAGGTTGGTGCTTCTCCTTGTGAACATTGCGTTTGAGATTGTACGGCACTAAGAGGCTTAAAAATGAACATAGAAATGTTGTCGCCCGAAATGGTTGCTAAACTAAGCCAAGATCCGCACGTCACATCGATTGGCGAACGCGAAAAGGTCCTTGAGGTCGCCATTGGTCGAGAGGTGCGCGCGTTCCGCAAACAAAAAGAGATCACGGTTGCTGAACTCGCCTCAATGACAGGGCTGTCGATCGGGATGCTGTCCAAGATCGAGAACGGCAATACATCCCCTTCGCTGAGCACTCTGCAAACGCTGGCTAATGCGCTGTCAGTCCCGCTCACCAGTTTCTTTCGCCGCTTTGAAGAGCAACGCATGGCCGTTCATACGAAGGCTGGTGAAGGGGTTGAGCTAGAGCGTGAAGGGACGCGCGCGGGTCATCAGTATAACCTGCTTGGCCATATTGGTGCGAATTCCAGTGGTGTGATTGTTGAGCCGTATCTGATTACCCTTTCGGAGCAATCAGATGTCTTTCCATTGTTTCAGCATGGCGGCATCGAGACGATCTATATGCTTGAGGGCAAGGTAGACTATCGCCACGGGGATGAGGTGTTTTCACTGGTTCCGGGTGATACACTGTTCTTTGACGCGGACGCGCCGCATGGTCCCAAAGTTCTTGTGGACTTACCTGCTCGCTATCTGTCGATCATCAGCTATCCACAATCTACGGGTTAAGCGAGAGGTAGGGTGTTTGAAAACATACAGCCTATGCTTAACTCTTAAGTGCAGGCTCGGTTTCACGCTCGGGCCAAATGCCAGGACTTGTGGGCAAGCCGTCATCAAACTTTGACAGGTAATCCAGCATCATTGGGCGATTGTCGATAAAACCTTTATAGGTTGCCAGTTCTTCGGGCAGATCGCGGATCACGCGATGCAACCGACGGCCCCATTTTGGCATGGTCATCAGATCATCGAAGTTGCACAAATAGCAGCGGATCGGGAACACCAGCGCATTTGAGCGCGGCAAACGGAAGAAGGTCTGCAACTCAACCCGCAAGTGTTGTTTCTGGCCAATATTCTCAGGTGTCAACGTCGTCTTTTGCACACCCCATTTGTGATAGTTTTCGGGGCTTGTGTCGAGCAGCGGATTGACTGTCATCGTCCAATTCAAACGCCGTGCGGGAGCGCCTTGTTGGATGTTTAAAAGAAACTTCAACGCGCGCACAAAGATGCCCTTTTCATGGGCCAGCGGCACAGGCGCGTGCCACTCAAAAAAGTTCATGCCTATATCGAAATCAAGCGACCAGTCTGCTTGCGTCGTTACTGTGCCTGCATCCATCCATAGGTTATCATCACGTTGATCGAGCACGCAGAAATCACCTTGTGCTTGGCGTGTTATATATTCCATTGGACCATAGGGCAGGGTGGTTTCATCCAAAAAAGTGAACGTGTCATCAATGCCGAGGGGCCTGTTCACCCAGCGCCATTGATCGCCGTCGCGATACAGCTCGAACAAATCAGGATAATCCTCAGACTTGCTGACCATGATCAACTCAAGCAGGTCCCAGCCCGCAAGCGTCATATGCGGCAACGATTGGCAACGTAACGGATCATCCGCCAGAACCATCGCACGGTCCCGCATCTCAGCGATGTAGTGCTCGTCTACATCAAAGCGCTTCTCGTAGATCGATCCTTTAGGGCCGCCACGATGCTGCTCCATGTTCACAGAATACATGTAGCTGTCTTCGTGAAACGGAAACGGAAATCGTTGGATTGCCCAATCGGAATTCTTGAACGTGTAATCGTCGCGGAAGGTTTCTTCGTTAAACTGAATGGTCATATTAGCGGTCCAATACTAAAGTTTTGCCCTCAAAGCGGCTGACACAAGGCATGATCTTTTCACCAGAGGCGTGTTCATTATCTTCAAGCCAATGATCGCGGTGAATAAAGTTACCAGAATAGTCGATCACCCGTGTCTCACACTGACCGCAGGCACCACCACGACACAGATATGGCGCGTCAACGCCCTCACGTTCCATGGCTTCAAGCAGGCTTTCATCTTCGCCCACTAGGATGACTTTGTTTGACACTGATAGCTTCACTTCGAACGGCTTGCCGGGTTGCGGCGCGAGAAATTCTTCGTAATGCACTGCTTCGCGCGGCCAACCAAGTTTTTTTTCTGCTGTGGCACGGACCCAATCTATCATACCTCTGGGGCCACAGACGTAGACATGCGTGCCTATAGGCTGGCCGTTCAAAAGACCGTCCAATTCAATCGCCTGTTCTTGGTCGTCGTAGTAAACATTTGCTTCGTAGGGATGTTTGGACGTCAGTTCATCCACGTAAGAGCCAAGCGCTTTGTTGCGGCAGGCGTAGTGTAACTCCCACGCTCCGCCCAAACGTTCGCACTGCTTGATTTGGGATAAGAATGGCGTAATGCCGATGCCGCCCGCAAGGAACAAATGTTTCTTAGCACGCAGGTCCAGCGAGAAGAGGTTCACAGGATAGCTTATAACCATCTTGTCCCCGACGGCGACCTGTTCGTGCATAAAGAGCGATCCACCACGTCCTTCATCATCGCGGCGCACGGAAATTGTGTAGGCGCTTTGATCCATTGGATCGGACATCAAGGAGTAAGGATTGAGACGGGTGATATCACCGTCTTTCATTTCCACAACCGTATGCGCACCGCCTGAGAAGGTAGGCAACAGGCCACGATCGGTCCGCTCAAATTTGAAACGCGTAACCAGCTCGTTTATCGGAACGATCTCAGTAACGGTGACGTCGATTTTTTCTGCGCCGCTCATTAGTAAATCCCCACTGACTTAGGAACATTTCCAGGGTCTTCCGCATCGATGCACACGCCTTGGTAGGCGGCAAGGCGGCGCGAATAGTGATCACGTACAAACAAGTTTAAACCACAGTGCGAACAGACGAACGGATCAATCGCTACGTCTTCGGTGATGCCTTTGCAATGAACACATTGCATGCGCCGGGCAGTCGAGCCGCGATGCTCTGTCTGCACGGCTGTGAAGGGGATGCCAGCGTTCGTGCATTCGCGCATGGCTTGGCCCATCAACCCTTCGGTTCCCGCTAGGTAAACCTGCGTGCTCATCTTGGCGTCTTGCAACACACGATGAATGCGGGATGCGGAGGCCTCGTACGAGGGGCCTTCATAATACTGTGCAGGGTTTAAAGCGCGCAGCTTTTCGCCAAAGCCAGTACCTTTGGGGATGAAAATGATATGCGCGCCCGCCATCAATTCGGGCGCGGCAATGTCCAAGATGGCTTCGGCCCCTTCTGCGTCTGCGATCATTAAATGATGCAAGCCTGCGCGTGGTTCTAGCGCGCCCCAGACAGGGCGGCTGCGGATGGATTCTGGGAATTCGAATTTCGACATGGGTTCCCCTGTAAGATGTCAAAAGGGCGCTTCAACGGTGTGCCACGCCCTGATAATGTTGGCTTAACCCTTGGCAGTGCGAATGGATTTGTCTACGTCGTAGAACGGCATTTCTTCAGCTGTCGCGGCCAATTCGGTGCCATCCGGCTGAACAACTGTTAGCTTCGTACCTGCTTTCGCGACCTCTGGCGATAAACGGGCGATAGCGACGGAATAGCCATTCAACTCAGAGGATAGACCATAGGTGATCACACCTACATCTTTGCCATCGGCATGCACGCGCGCAAACATCTCCATCTGGTCCATTGCATCATCAGACAACTTAACGCCGTAAATCTTGAATCGCTCTTTGCCTTTTGATGCATAGTGGTTCTCGGAACCAATAAAGCCTTCTTTCTCCGGTGAGACTGTAAAGTCGAGGCCCAGCTCCCAAAGCGTGTCGCCACATGTTTCATTTTCAAAAGGGAACGTTTCGGAGTTGTCACCGGGGTAGAACAGCAGATAGCTTTCTATGCGCAGCATATCGAGAGTTGAGAACTGCGTCGGTCGTACGCCCATGTCTTTACCAGCTTCAAGGATGCTGTCCCAAAGATGGACGGCGTCTTTCGCTTTGCAGAAAATCTCGTAGCCACGCTCTCCTGTATAGCCTGTGCGCGAGATCATCACGTCACGGCCATAAAGGCGTGTTTGCATCAAGCCGAAATAGGCCAGATTGCGGATCGCTGGGATTTCTTTGGCAAGCAGATCAACGGCAACTGGACCCTGCAAAGACATATCGTGTAGGTCATCGTCAAAGATCACTGTGCAATTCTTGCCAGCGGAAACTGTTGTGAGTTGCTCCATGCCCGTGCCCGTGCCGTGGACAACCAGCCACGAATTCATCGAGAGGTGATATATGATGCAATCGTCAATGAACTTGCCCTCAGCGTTCAGCATAGAGGCATAAGTCGAACGACCCGGGGCAATCTTTTCCACATTACGTGTTGTTGCACGGTCGATCACGTAAGCAGCGTCAGGACCGGTAACGTAAACTTTCTTTAGACCGGACACATCCATAAGACCCGCTTTGGTGCGGATCGCTTCATAGTCAGCTTTCGCGCGCTCTGGTGTGTGATCATAGAACCAAGCGGTGCCCATGCCGTTCCAGTCTTCCAGCTCTCCGCCAATTTCTGCGTGGCGGTGTGCGAGCGCGGAGCGTCTCCAAAGAATAGCCATCTAAAATATCCCTGTCTGTTGTGAGTCTTCTTTTGATGTATTCAGCCCGACGCAGGTATAAAAAGCAACGTTGCGATTAAACTTTTTTTCCTGACAGGTAATAAAAATGAAAAGGGGAACCAACTATGGCCCCCCAATTCAAGGTTCGATCCGGATTTACTTGTCGAACTTTTTCGCTTTCGCTGTCTCAGAGCGTTGCCCGATCACAAGGACAGCGATGCAAGCCACCATCGCAAGGAAGGTTGTGATGCCTGGCAGGCTAGTGCCCCAACCGATGAACATTGCGCCATCAACAACGCTCCAGGAGGCTTCAGAATATGGAAACATGTGTTTCTCCTTTTTAGTGTTGTATGATTATTCAGCAGGCGTGATGGGTGCGTCACCGCCCCACTCAGGATAGCCTGCCGCTGGAACTTTCACTGCATCCATACCTGCAATCTCGGCACCTTCACGGATACGCAGCATGCCGCACATCTTGAGAATTAGCGAAACAACGTAACCCGGTACAAAACCTAGCAAAAAGAACACGATTGCGCCAACGATTTGACCCATAAGGCTCACTGTTGGTGCATTCTCGATTGCGAGTGCTGGGAAACCAGCGCCCCAGACACCAAGCATAATCACACCATAAAGGCCGATTGTGCCGTGCACCGTGACCGCGCCAACCGCATCATCGATGCCGCGTTTCTCTAGGAAGTCAGCACATGGCTTGAGGATCAAACCGGCGGACAAAGCAATCAGGAATGCATGGGCAGGGTAGTAGATATCCAAACCAGAAGCCGTGGAAATAATACCCGCAAGCGCACCAGACATCATCCAGAACGGATCACGTGTGAACAACCAACTGCCGATGATACCACCCGCAACACCCATCAATATGTTAAACGATAGGGAGCCAAGCGTGATTGGTGTGCCATAGATCGTAGCGAATTTGTCTGGGAACCAGCTCCACCCCTCACCTGGAGGAACGACACAGGCCATCAAGAAGCCCCAGAAACCGACGATGATGAGCATCAGACCCACAACAGTCAGAGGCATATTATGCCCTGGAATGTGGTTGGATGTGCCGTCCGCGTTGAATTTGCCAATCCGTGGTCCAAGGTTGACAAGAACACCAAGCGCAAAGAACCCAGCGACCGCGTGCACAAGGCCCGCTGCACCGAAGTCATGCACACCCCACTGCGTGACCAACCAACCATCAGCATGCCAGCCCCAAGCCGCCGCAACGACCCAAGCGAACGAGCCAAGCACTACTGCGAGGATAATAAAGCCAACCGTTTGGATACGCTCAATTACGGCACCAGACATTATGGAGGCTGTCGTGCAGGCAAACAGCGCGAACGCACCAAAGAACACACCGGAAATGTTATCTGCAATGTTCGGGCCCATGTATTGCGCTGACTCACCCCAGCCCAGTGCGATTGAATTCGCATATTCAATTCCAGAGATGCCCATAGGGCCTGCGGCACCCGGGATACCTGTTGGAAAGCCGAAATATACCCACCAGCCGAAGAAGTAGAATGTTGGGATCATAAACGCGAAGGCAAGAATGTTTTTCACGCCAGAACTCAAAACGTTTTTAAGGCGAGACGCCCCCATCTCGTATGCCAGAAAACCCGCGTGGATAATGATCATTAGCGGAATCGTCAGATAATAGTATGTCTCGGCAAACATTGTGTTGGTAACTTTAGCACCACCATCACCGCTTGCCGACTCAAGGGCTGCCACTTTGGCAACGAGGTCTGCAATTTGGTCTTCCACCTTAAAGTACTCCTGTTGGCTATTTTATTTAGCGGCATAGTCGTTATTGCTATGCGCACTTTAAAAGCAATCATGACCAATTAAAAAAAGCCAGTATTTTTTTGAAATTTTTACCTTGTGTGAAAAAAAGTTTCCTAACAGTTGAGCGGTGAAATAAATGGTGGTAACGTTTAAACTTGGGGCCGTATCCAATACGGCCGATATGCAAGGAATTCAAATATGTGCGGAATTGTTGGTCTTTTCTTGAAAGACAAATCGCTCGAACCTCTGCTGGGTGAAATGCTTACTTCTATGCTAATTACCATGACAGATCGTGGCCCCGATAGTGCAGGAATTGCGATTTATGGCTCTGAAAATCCAGGTCGATTAAAAATGACAGTGCAGTCTGATGCACCTGAGATAGCCTTTGCGGGTCTAGACGCTGAGCTTTCTGCTATGCTGGGTGGCACCGTTTTAATGGAGGTCATCAGCACTCATGCAGTCCTATCTATTCCTGCTGGTAGCTTCGAAAATACGCGCTCTGCCTTAATTGAGATACGGCCAAACATACGGATCATGAGTCGCGGGGACACACTAGAGATTTATAAAGAAGTTGGCCTGCCCAAGGACGTAGCTGCGCGTTTCAACGTCACATCCATGAGCGGAACTCATGGAATTGGTCATACGCGCATGGCGACTGAATCAGCGATTACAACAATGGGTGCACATCCTTTCAACACGGGCGACGATCAGTGCTTGGTGCACAACGGATCGCTGTCCAACCACAATTCTTTGCGCCGCAAGCTGCGCCGCGAAGGCATTCACATCGAAACAGAAAACGATACAGAGGTCGGCGCGGCTTACCTCACTTGGAAGATGCGCGAAGGCGCGACGCTTGGCGAGGCACTGGAAAGCTCACTCGATGATCTCGATGGCTTCTTCACTTTCCTCGTCGGTACCAAAGACGGCTTTGGTGTAGTTCGTGATCCGATTGCGTGCAAACCCGCTGTTATGGCCGAAACTGATCAATATGTGGCGTTTGGGTCAGAGTATCGCGCTTTGGTAAATCTCCCCGGTATTGAGGAGGCTCGCGTTTGGGAGCCAGAACCCGCAACCGTCTATTTCTGGAGCCACAATACGGCCCCGACTAGCACAGAGAAGGCAGCGTAAATGCAAACAGTTGATTTACAAAAAATGGGTCTGCGCGGCGTGAACGCGGCGCTGCATGCACAGTCGGATGATACCAACCAGACGGTGTGGACGATTGAAAACGCCAAAGGCGCGCATGCGATTGCTTGCGGACTTGATGCGCCGATTGAAGTGACGGTCAAAGGGTCCACCGGTTACTATTGCGCGGGTATGAACCAGCAAGCGACAGTCAACATCCACGGCTCTGCCGGGCCGGGGACGGGCGAAAACATCATGTCGGGGAAGATCATCATTGAAGGCGATGCTAGCCAATATTTGGGCGCAACGGGTCATGGTGGATTGATCGTAGTGAAAGGCAATGCGTCCTCGCGCTGTGGTATTTCGATGAAAGGCGTGAACATCGTGGTTCAAGGCAACATCGGCCACATGTCCGCGTTTATGGGGCAATCTGGCAACCTCGTGGTTTGCGGTGACGCCGGCGATGCACTTGGAGACAGCTGCTACGAAGCGCGATTCTTCGTGCGTGGCTCAGTAAAAAGCCTTGGCGCGGATTGTGAGAAAAAAGAGATGCGCGAAGAGCATCTGACGCTTTTGCAAAACCTTTTGGATGAAGCAGGTATCGACGCCAATCCCAAAGACTTCACGCGCTACGGTTCTGCCCGCAATCTGTACAACTTCGACGTCGACAACGCTGCGGCGTATTAAGGATACCAACGATGAAAACACATGACGCAAAAGGTATCCCGCACACTTCCCCGCGACAGTCTGCGACCTTCACACAAGACATCAACTCAGACATCCGTCGCGCGGCTGCGACGGGCATTTACGACATCAGAGGCGGCGGCGCAAAGCGTAAAGTACCTAGCTTTGATGACCTGTTGTTCATGGGCGCTTCGATCTCGCGCTATCCGCTCGAAGGCTATCGAGAGAAGTGCGACACGAACGTTACCATTGGAGGTTTGAACGCCTCTAACCCGATTGAGCTCGATATCCCTGTGACCATCGCAGGTATGTCATTCGGTGCTTTGTCCGGTCCTGCGAAGGAAGCGCTAGGTCGCGGTGCGTCTATGGCTGGTACGTCCACCACGACTGGTGATGGTGGCATGACACCTGAAGAGCGCGGGCATTCTGACAAGTTGGTCTATCAGTACTTGCCCTCTCGTTATGGCATGAATCCTAATGATCTGCGCAAAGCGGATGCTATTGAAATTGTCGTCGGCCAAGGTGCGAAACCCGGTGGCGGCGGTATGCTCTTGGGTCAGAAAATTTCTGACCGTGTGGCACATATGCGTAACCTGCCTAAGGGTATTGATCAGCGCTCGGCCTGTCGTCACCCTGATTGGACGGGTCCTGATGATCTTGAGATTAAGATTTTGGAACTACGCGAAATCACAGGGTGGAAAGTGCCGATTTACGTAAAAGTCGCTGGTGCGCGGCCTTACTATGACGTCACTTTGGCGGTCAAAGCGGGCGCAGATGCAATCGTTCTAGATGGCATGCAAGGCGGGACTGCAGCGACGCAGGACGTCTTCATCGAGCACGTGGGTCAGCCGACATTGGCTATCATTCGTCCAGCGGTACAAGCGCTTCAAGACCTTGGCATGCACCGCAAAGTACAACTAATCCTGTCAGGTGGTATCCGCTCTGGCGCGGACGTTGCAAAGGCTATGGCGCTCGGCGCAGACGCTGTTGCAATCGGTACCGCAGCATTGATTGCTTTGGGTGATAATGATCCAAAATGGGAAGCTGAGTACAACGCACTTGGCACGACTGCCGGTGCTTATGATGATTGGCACGAGGGCCAAGACCCAGCGGGCATTACCACACAAGATCCAGAATTGATGAAGCGTTTTGATCCGATTGAAGGCGGTCGCCGCTTGCGCAACTACCTCAAAGTGATGACGCTTGAGGCGCAAACTATTGCGCGTGCCTGCGGCAAGAACCATCTACACAACCTAGAACCAGAAGATTTGGTCGCGCTGACAATGGAAGCGGCGGCGATGGCAAAAGTGCCACTATGCGGTACTGATTGGTATCCTGGCAAGCCCGGAACTGGTTACTAGGATATGAAGCAAGGGCGCGGCCAGAACATGGCACGCGCCTTTTTTGAGTTCGAATAGAAGACGACAGGGAAAAAAATGACAGTTAATTTGGCAAAATTCGCAGAAGAGAACGGCGTAAAATACTTCATGATTTCGTTTACCGACCTGTTCGGTGGTCAGCGCGCTAAATTAGTGCCCGCGCGCGCAATCGACGATATGCAAGAAGACGGAGCAGGCTTTGCAGGATTTGCGACTTGGCTTGATCTGACGCCTGCTCACCCTGACATGTTGGCGGTTCCGGACCCTGATGCGGTGATCATCCTGCCGTGGAACAAAGAAATCGCATGGGTCCCAGCGGATTGCGTGATGGAGGGCGAACCAGTTGAGCAAGCGCCACGAAACGTGTTGCGCAAGCTGATTGCCGAAGCCGCCGAAGAGGGCATGCACGTCAAGACAGGCATTGAGGCTGAGTTCTTCCTGCTGACACCCGAGGGCGACCAAATCAGTGATAGCTTCGATACGGCCGCGAAACCTTGTTACGATCAACAAGCGTTCATGCGTCGCCTCGATGTGATCCGCGAGATTTCGGATCATATGCTCGATCTTGGTTGGAACCCGTATCAGAATGACCACGAGGATGCAAATGGTCAGTGGGAGATGAACTGGGATTTCGATGATGCGCTTAAGACAGCTGACAAGCACAGTTTCTTCAAGTTCATGACCAAATGCGTCGCTGAAAAGCATGGCTACCGTGCGACATTCATGCCTAAGCCTATTGAGGGCCTAACAGGCAATGGTTGCCACGCGCACGTTTCTGTTTGGGATGCGGCTGGTGATGCGTCTAGAAAGAACGTCTTTGCGATGGAGGCCAACGACAGCAGCCAAACCGCAGAGCTTGGCCTGTCTGAGCAAGGCCGTCATTTCCTTGGAGGCATCATGAAGCACGCCAGTGCGCTTGCGGCGATAACCAACCCGACGGTGAACAGCTACAAACGCATCAACGCGCCGCGCACGATGTCAGGTGCGACTTGGGCACCAAATACGGTGACTTGGACAGGCAACAACCGTACGCACATGGTGCGCGTTCCGGGCCCTGGCCGTTTTGAGTTGCGTCTGCCAGATGGCGCGGTGAACCCATATTTGTTGCAGGCTGTGATTATCGCAGCGGGTCTATCCGGCGTGCGCTCCAAAGCGGATCCAGGCAAGCGTCACGACATTGATATGTATGCGGAAGGTCACAAGGTGCGCGGCGCGCCAAAGCTGCCTTTGAATATGCTTGATGCATTGCGGGAATATGACAAAGACGAAGGTCTGAAGGCTGCTATGGGTGAAGAGTTTTCGCGCAGCTATCTCAAGATGAAGATGCAGGAATGGAATTCCTTCGTTTCGTATTTCTGTCAGTGGGAGCGTGATAACACGCTCGATATCTAAATACCGACTTGTATGGAAATCACACAGCTCACATAAATCTACGTTAAAAAAGGAGCATTACATGACCAAGCGCGTCGCCATCATCGGTGCAGGTCCGTCAGGATTAGCACAATTGCGAGCCTTTCAATCCGCCGCTGAAAAAGGCGCTGAGGTGCCTGAAATCGTTTGTTTTGAAAAGCAATCCAACTGGGGCGGTTTGTGGAATTACACGTGGCGTACGGGCCTAGATCAATATGGTGAGCCTGTTCACGGGTCTATGTATCGCTATTTGTGGTCGAACGGCCCGAAAGAAGGTTTGGAATTTGCGGATTACTCTTTCGAGGAACATTTCGGCAAACAGATCGCCTCTTATCCCCCGCGCGCTGTTTTGTTCGATTATATCGAGGGCCGCGTGAAAAAGGCGGGCGTGCGCGATCAGATCCGTTTTGAAACGGCTGTACGCTGGGTGCAAAAGAGTGATGCAGGTTTTGACGTGACTGTCTGTGATCTCCCAAATGATCGCACGTATACGGAAAGCTTTGATCACGTGATCGTCGCTTCTGGTCACTTCAGCACGCCAAATGTGCCACAGTTTGATGGGTTCGAGAGTTTTAAGGGACGCGTTCTACACGCCCATGATTTCCGCGACGCGATGGAGTTTGCAGGCAAAGATGTGCTGATTGTTGGCACGTCTTATTCTGCGGAAGACATCGGCTCGCAGCTTTGGAAGTATGGTGCAAAGACAATCACGGTCAGCCATCGCACAGCGGCTATGGGCTATGACTGGCCGGATAACTGGCAAGAGGTGCCGCTTCTCACGAAGGTTGATGGCAATACTGCGCATTTCAAGGATGGGACCACGAAAGACATTGATGCTGTGATCCTGTGTACGGGCTACAAGCATCATTTCCCTTACATGCCTGATGACTTGCGCTTGCAAACGGCGAACCGTTTGGCGAGCGCGGATCTCTATAAAGGGGTCGCTTATGTGCCAGAGCCGGACCTGTTCTATCTGGGTATGCAGGATCAGTGGTTCACCTTCAACATGTTCGATGCGCAAGCATGGTACGTGCGCGATGTGATCATGGGGCGGATTACAATGCCTGATCTTGAGGCACGCAAAGCTGATGTTGTGGATCGTGTCGCGCGTGAGGATGCAGGTGAGGACGATTATGATGCGATCTGGTATCAGGGCGATTACATCAAGGAATTGATCGCGGATACGGATTACCCGAGCTTTGATGTCGAGGGTGCGTGCCAAGCGTTCAAAGAGTGGAAAGGGCATAAGAAGAAAGACATCATGACCTTCCGCAACAACGCTTACAAATCGGTCATCACTGGCACGATGGCCCCGATCCATCACACGCCATGGAAGGATGCGCTGGACGATAGTTTGGAAGTTTACCTGCAAAACTGAGCAATTTGACGATTGCTAAGAGACAGGGACTTCGGTCCCTGTTTTCGTTTGAGCAATCCCGTTGCGACGCTACTGGCTGCATGAATGGCGTGAAATAGCATGATAATCGAGGATTCTGGTTGCACTGTTAATAGAGCCTGAAGGCGCGAGGAACCTAAGTGATGACCCAAACTCATTTAGAAATTGCTTTGAAAGAGCTCAGAACGCTTCACAGGACGCATGCAGAGTTGAGTGTTTTTGTCCTTTTCCAGATGATGTGACGCGTCAACCGCTTGCGCCCTATTGTATTCCTGCGGCAGAGCTTTTCGCGATGCAAGACGGCCTGGACGCCAGCGCGTACCCAGACCTGCGCGATGCGCTTCGCGGGCTTGGATCTGACATGCTGTGGCGCGAAACCTACAAGGACAGTGATACAGATCCGGACTTCATGAACCGCATTTGCACTATCCTTGGCATCATCATCCCGCAGAAGAAATCTATGTGGTGATCGCGGGCGAGGCAGAGTTTTATCTGCAAGGCGCGCCATCACAAACGCTGCAATCTGGCCAATCCGCGTTTCATCCAAGCAGTGCAGCACATGCGCTTACCAGTCATGCGCATCCTGTGATGGCCTATGTGGTTTGGCGCGATGATTTTGATGTTGCGCCTGTTTGGTTGGAAAGATGATGCCGGGTTAGCGCCGTGTTCCGGCTGTCTCCCAATCCTCAATATCGTTAACTAGGATATCAGCGACGCGGCGAAATACTGTGTCCAAACGATCCGCCAGAGGGCCCTCATGACCTTCGTCACTAAGCGCTTGCGACATACAAAGCACCCAATTGTCAGCGTCCTCTTGCCTAATTGGGACATGTGCATGCATCAGTTTCACATCCATATGCCCATGTTTTTCTTTGTAATAGTACCGCCCACCCATAAAACCTGTGAGGAAATTGAACTGCTCAACACGTGCATGTTCAACGCCGTGCCCGCGTGCGTGCCCGCGGCGCAGGTTTGAGCCTTCGGGCAAGGTTTCGACCAGATCGTAGAAATGCTCGACCAAGTCGCGCAGGGAGGCTTCGCCGCCAATTTCATCAAGCATGCTCATAGGGAATATCGTGCACCGCGCTCGTTTGTGCGTCGTTGATACAGATCAAAGGGCCATATCATTCGCAAGAATTCGGTACGTTCGCACTCTCATCCAAACGTAAGAACACCAGTGTTTGGCTTAGGGTCGCTTTGTCTTTGAGCGAAAGACTGAGGTCATACTCAGGTGCACAGAATTGTTTTTGATCAAAACTGTCAGGGTGGTTCATGATATCGCCCGCATCGTTCATTTCGCGCGCTGGGAAACAGTTTGCAAGGGTGGCATCCAAACGCTTCAACGCCACTTGCGTCGGGTGAGCGGTATTCATATGTTGCGTAGCAGAATGAGCTGGTTTTGCCGTTCTACATCAACGCGACCGCGCATATCACTTCGCGCGAGGTGTCTTGTCTCAAATATGTACTGATGCCATCGCGCGTGTTTAGTTGTGCTTCTAACACATTGCACGTCTGCGAAATTGCAGGTGTCGCAATAGCGAGAAATGCGAAAGTGGCGCTACTCTTCAACAAGGTGTTCGCCTTGCTCCACACGAAAGGGCGTCGGTGGGGTGGCTTTGCTCACCCAAAAATAAACTCCGACATATTCCATGACATACCAGCCCTCCCAAGCATCATCCTTGGACCAAATACTTTGGTATTCGTCGCGGCTTGCGTCAACGCGCCATTCGCCGCGTGCATATTGCGCGCCATCTTGCACGTATATCGTGACACCATCGCCGCCAAAGTATTGGCGATAGCCTACGCCGTCCCATTTGCCGACGGCTGTGTTGCCGCTCAGCAAATTCGTGATTTGCTCTGCCGTCAGTTTTACTGATTGCGCGGTAGCTATGTTGGCAAGGAGGAGCAGCGCGCAAGCTGCGAGGACGCGGATCATGAGCGGGGGCGCTCCTTCTTTGGATCATAGGCAGCTGTCGCGCCTGTGATCACTGCGGGCAGGCGTTTTTGGTGGCCATCTAGTTTGCCAACTTCCAATGCAGTGCCCACTGCTGAATGCGCAACATCAACCCGTGCCATGGCGATATTCTTACCCAGCAAGGGCGAGCGCATGGAAGATGTGACTTCGCCAATCTGCGCGCGACCTACATGGATGCAATCACCGTGCTCTACGTCGACATTGCTGTCGATTTCAAGTCCCACCAACTTACGCGCAGGGGTTTCCTTGCGTCGGATCAAGGCATCGCGGCCAATGAAGTCATCAGTCTTCGATTTCAGCGGCACGGTAAAGCCGATACCTGCTTCAAACGGATCGGTTTGATCGGAAAAGTCATAATCTGCGAAGATCAGGCCCGCTTCGATGCGCACCATATCAAGCGCTTCTAGGCCCATGGGTTTGATGCCGTGTTCTTGCCCCGCGTCCCAGATTGCTTGCCATATCTCGGCGCAATCTTTCGGGTGGCACATAACCTCATAACCAAGCTCACCTGTGTAGCCTGTTCGCGAAACAACAAACGGTGTGCCGCTTTCATCGTTGAGGCGGGCAGGTGTATGGCGGAACCACTCCAACTGTTCGAACTCGGGGTTATGTGGCGCGGTCCAAACGATCTTTTTCAGCAAATCGCGGCTCTCAGGCCCTTGGACTGCAACATTGTGGAGTTGATCCGTAGATGAGCGCACCATGACTTTCAGACCAAGCTTATCCGCTTGCTCGCGTATCCATTCGCCGCCGTAATCATTGCCGCCAATCCAGCGGAAGTTATCTTTACCAAGGCGGAACACTGTGCCGTCGTCGATCATGCCGCCGTGATCGTAACACATAGCCGTATAAACAACGCCACCAATCGCGAGTGTCTTCATGTTACGTGTGAAGACATATTGGCAAAGCGCTTCAGCGTCAGGGCCGGTGATCTCGAACTTGCGCAAAGGCGAAAGATCCATGATCACGCATTTTTGACGGCAGGCGTAGTATTCTTCGATTGGGCCAGCGGCGGCGTAGCAATTGGCGAGCCAATAGCCGTTGTATTCGATGAAATTGCGCGTGTGCTGGGCGAATTTGTCGTGAAAGCCGGTCTGTTTGGTCATTTTATATTCCGCATCAGGTGTGGGGCGATAGGCGACAGAGCGTTGAAATCTCTCTACGCCCGAGTAAGTGCGCACGTGGATGTCGCTTGGGTTCCAGCCGTTCGCGGCTGTGGTGTCATCGGGACAGGCAGAGCTGACGCAAACGATGTCCGTCAGCGCGCGTAGCAACACGTAGTCACCAGGGCGTGACCACGGTTCGTCGGCGTACATCACACCGTGCTTATCAAGCCCCGTATTGAAAAAGAAGTTGATCGCCATCCACCCTTTGCGCCCTGCAACGTTATATTTCGACAAAGCGTGATTGAAGTTGTCAGAGCAATTAATGTGACCGGGATAGCCAATGTCGTCATAGTATTTTGCAGAGCAGGCAAGGGCAAAGGCATCGTGACGTCCGCACGTGTCTTGCACAACTTCGACGAGCGGCACCATTTCTTGATCATAATATTTCGCGTGTAAACCCGGCATAGGATAGGCTTGCCCCATCAGCGTGCGTGTGGTTGTGACGTCAAGAGCGTGTTCAATGCCTTTGTCAAGCTTGCGCGCAGAGAAGCATTCAAAGTCGGTGCATTGGCGACCATCAACATCAAGGATTTGGATGTAGTCACCAGCTTTAACAAAATAGGCCTCAGCAGTTTGGCTATGAACGCGAATGTCTGCGAGGGGATCCGCTAAAGGCGTAGGCAATTCATAACGCGTGTACGGCTGAAGCTTGGCGCGGGTAATCATTAGAGTAAGAGGGGTTGAAGTATTTTGCGCCTCAAAATCCATAGGTCCGCCAGGGGCCGCGACGATCACCGTGCCTGTTGCGGAAACGGAAAAACTCTCAGATGTGCCAGCGGGCGTGCCCGCGTCAAAAAATGTGATCGCGCCTGTCTGAGCCAGATTAATTGAGCGGGCATCAAGCCCCATGCGCAAGCCGTGCAAGGACTGATCTGAAGTGGTAAGTAATGCTTTAAGTCCATCCGCAGATTTGCTGCTGGTGTGCCCTAGAATTTCTGGTGACAGCGTGCCGTATTCATCGGTTATGACGATCTCGCACGGCTGACCGCCTTCATCGTTTGTTATCGTAAATTTATCGCCTGCATACACGGGTACAAGGATCGCACCTGCGCCTGGGATCACATAGCGTTCAGTTCCGGGTGGCAGTGAAAAAACCCTCGGCTCTAGTATTACGCTCGGTTTTGGTGGGCCGGGTCGAACTCGTGGATAGTCTTCAAGCATTGCATCTCCAAACCAACAGATATTTGCATACAGGGAAAAAATGTTTCATTGATAGAATAATATAAATAATAAAGAGACGGCAAATAAAATCGGAGTAAACCTTTGAGTAACAATCAGATTAACTTTATCGGCTGGATATTGTTCGTAATTTCGGCGGTAGGCTTTTGCATCGCGAGCATCGGCAGCTTTTGGGCGATGTTCGGCAGTGTCTTCTTTTTGGTTGCTTGCTTGGTATTCATGATCCCGTTTTTCCGTTCGGACAAATGAGCGCACTTGCATTAGGATTGGTCGCGGCAGTCATGTGGGGAGTGCACGATGTATGTGTGCGCTTTATCAGCCAGAAAGCCCCGCTCATGGCATCGCTGCTCACGGTGTTGCTTGTGGGCACTTTGTTTCATTTGGTCGTTATGAGTGTGCAGCAAAGCGCAGTTTTCCCTGACCGTTCCGTGATAGGAGTTTCGGTGCTGTCAGGCGTTTTATTTTTGATGGCCAGCCTTGGTCTTTATGGCGCTTTCCAACGTGGTCCGGTCAAACTTGTCTCACCAATCATTGCAAGTTTTCCAATCTTATCACTGGCATGGGCTGCGTGGTTCGGTGCGAATATATCAGCCCTGCAGTGGGGTGCTGTGCTGTTGATCATACTTGGTGTCTCTCTGGTTGCAGCCCTTTCGGATCATAATTACGAGCAAGTACCGCCAGCCGGCAAAACAATAGCATATTCAGTTATGGCTGCTTGCGGCTTTGCTGGAACGTTCGCTTTTGGTCAGATGGCGAGCGTGCAATCAGGTGAATTGCCTGTGACTTTAGTAACGCGATGCGTTGCTATTGCATTATTAGTAACTGGCATGATCACTGTGAAACAAACACTTTGGCCCGGTGTTGCAGCATTACCGTTGTTGATGGTGATGGGCGTCGCTGATGGCATTGCGCTTCTGATGATCAATTCGGCGGCGCACCAGCCAGATGCGCAATATGCGTCTGTTGCAAGTTCAATGTTTGGATTACTTACAATTGTTTTTGCTTGGATCTTTTTGAAAGAACGGCTGACTATTCTGCAATGGATTGGATGCCTAATTGCTTTTTCCGGGGTTGGCTATTTGGCACTCTAAGCGCACTATATTTTGGACGTGGTCTTACGTAATTGAGCGGTTTCCGAAACCTTTTCTGCGATCTAGCAGATGCGCTAGGCTAATTTTTTAAGCTTTTCTATGATCTTAATTACACCTAGTGTTTGCTCATCGGGAAGCACTGGCTGATGCGCAATGTTATAAGGTAGATTGGGTTTATGATAACGCAGATTGTAAACTATCTAAAAAGTGCCTAATTTATTAATGTTGCTCGCTCGCAGCTATGAGGTGATTTGACCTTTTGGTAGCTCCTTCGCGAAGCTACTCTTGAGGGTTATCTTTGCATCTGACCGGACATAATCCCAGTTTGGGATGATGTCCGGCCTTATCCAAGGTAGTGCATTTTCGTAATTTTATGCGTTACTTGGTAAGGATTTGGGCTATCGATTTGGGGTCATGGGGGAGCCAATAGGACGCCCAGGTGCTGCATTTTTATAAGTGCATTAAAAACTTTCTTTATGCACCGCTATCTAAAAAAGAGATATACTATGGGCAGTTCGTGTTGTCCCACAATTGGTTAGGTTGGTACTGTTGTGTCAGATTTGGCTGAAAGCATGTTAAGCACTTTGAAACTATCCAATGCTGGCTAAACTTACACTTGCTAGGGATATCATTCGTCTTGTTGACTGACTTGCCTGCTTTAGGTTTGTCGTATTTACAAAAACTACGCTCGTACATAAACTTAGTCATGACAGCGAAATCTGCCTGGGTTTCCTCGTGTGCAATGTTGTCCGCTTTAGTTGATCCAACCCGCTGCTAACTGGCGCCTGTGTGCAACAATAGCGTTTCGGATCAGAATAGCGACAGTTACAGGACCAACTCCACCAGGGACAGGAGTAACGCAGCCTGCGACTTAAGTCACAGCTTCAGTCTGTACGTCGCCAACAATCTCATAAGAGCCATCTTCACCCGTGATCTGGTTTATTCCAACGTCAATAACCACCGCACCGGGTTTAACCATATCAGAGTTTAGAAAACCTGCTATGCCAACTGCCACAACAATTACGTCGGCGCGCCGCGAGTACATGGCAACCGATCGGGTGAGATGGTGACACACTGTGACAGTAGCGCCTTCAGCCATAAGCATAACTGCGGTGGGCTTGCCAACTATCTCTGAATGGCCGACCATGACTACTTCAAGGCCCTCGAGCTGAAGGCCAGTTTCCTTGATCAATTCAATGGTCGCGGCTGCGGTGCATGGCGCGAGTGCGACGTCGGAGTAAACTATATTACCGATCGAGGCTGGGTTCATTCCTTTAACGTCTTTTAGCGGATGCACGGCGGATTGGAGTGAACGAATGTTGATATGCTGAGGGGCCGGACGTTTGATGATGATCCCAAGAATTGACGCATCATCGTTCATTTTTTGAATGACGCGCTTCGCTTCATTATGTTTGATATTAGCATTCCATTCTATTTGTTCAAAAGGCAGAGCCGCACTTTTCGCCCCGCGTGCTTGGTTGCGAATATAGAGTTCGGTTTCGGGTGCATCGCCGATACAAATTGATACCAAGCGGCCAAGTGTGTTTTGTTCGTTGGTATATTTTTTACACTCTTTAATAATTTTGATTGCGACTTTACGTCCATCTATGAGGCGGTGATTATGGCTGCAAGTAGTCATTTTTGTATTTCTTTAAACATAAATTCTTATGTTACCATTTTGAATTTAATGCAATAAATATTCTTTTAGGGAATATTTTATTATTTACGCCTCTTAGATCTATGTGTTTAAATAGACCCGGGAGCTTAAGCGTTAGCGCTTTTGCGCTGTCCCTAGGTAGGAACTGCTCTGCGATGCCTCATGATACCACCACGACGCCACAGTTGTTTGAGCTTTATGTCGGTCATGGCTTTTGTGACTACGAAGCGTCCGCCGTGACGCACACGCTGAATATTGCCAATGAAGTTCTTGCACGCCCCGCCTTTGCATGGCGGTTTGTGGCGGAAACACCAGGCGTGGTACAGGGCCTGACAAGCGGGCTGTTGCGGGCCGAGCCTTTGATCGATGATCACAACGTAGCAGATGTTCTGATCGTGGTTGGTGGTAAATCAGGGGCTGCCGCGGGCTGGCAGCGCCGAGCGCGTCAAATGCAGCGTTTGGGGCGGCCGGCAGTTTTGCTGTCTGATGCTGCAACTGCCTATATTGAGCTTACGAAAAATCCTCCCGGTCATGTGACGACCCATTGGCGCGACGCGGTCGCCCTTAATGAAACTGGGTATTACCCCAACCTTACTGCACGTTTTTCTGAAAACAGCGGCGGTATCATTACTGCGGCTGGTATGGGGGCGACGGCCGAGTTGATCATAGGTTTGATCTCGAACAGCCTTGAAGCCGCGCAAGTTGCCGAGCTGGGTAATCGCCTTTTGCTGCATACCCTGCGCAAAAGCGATGCAGAGCAACCAAAGGACATTGCCGACAATCAGGGTCTTTTTGACGCGCAGGTCACTGAAGCGATCCGCTTGATGGAAGAAACCATTGCGGATCCAATTTCCATGGCGGATCTGACCGACCAGCTAGGCCTATCGACACGAAGCCTTGAGCGGACCTTTCGCAAAGTATTCGATGATACGCCGGCGCGCTTTTACAAGCGCCTTCGGACCAAACGCGCCCGCAACATGATCGAAGAGACCCTACTGCCAATTTTTGATGTTGCCGTTGCCACAGGATTTGGTTCGGTCGATACAATGTCAAAAGCAGTACGCGAGGAGTACGGGCTAAGTCCCGCGAAACTACGCGCACGTAAAAAGATAGAACTACTCAAATATTACTAGGTTCAAGATTAATGCGTCACGAAAAAAAAGTGGCAGAGTAAATGAAGAACGGTCGAGCGTTTGCCAGTAACGATCCGGGATTGGGCATCAATTGGGATCTAGATCGACTATTGTCTGGGCGGGTAGCCGGTTCAACTTTTGGCATCGCATCTTAAGATGTCGGGCAGCCCAATTGCAAAAACCAAAAATACTTTCAGGCCCATAGCGCTTCCTACTTTTTTCTAAGTGAATAAGAAACGCAAAGACGGGTTTCAGCTGAGCGTAACGGCGGCCATTGGTGTTTGCCGCCTCGTGTGATTGCTTTCCTTCTGTTTCCGGCAATTCGTGTCGTTTGCAACATTTACAACATTTGTCACAATGGGCTCGTAACAGACCTTTGCTGCGTGTTGCACCAAAGTCTGTTAAGCGACCAAGCAACAATGTTCTTGATTACAACAAGCATCTTCGAAGCATTGTGTTCCCAAACCTTGTTCACCCAAAACTTCGCCAACACTGTGTTCACAACACAGCACTAGCCAACACTGTGTTCAACACCGTGATTCAGCTGTCATAATAGCCTGCAACACGGCAAAAAGTGTGTTTATGGTGTGTTTTTGAATTACACAACTTAAGCGTGTACGGCGCTTGATT
>JAHEEK010000010.1:0-122452 GCA_024640765.1 Thalassobium sp.
CAGGCTCAGCGACGGGCTCCTGCACTGCATCAGTAAGCAAATGCTTACCGGGCAAATCATCCGAAGAGATCCGTAGGATATGCCAATGCCTGTCTAACTTAGCAGCATCACTCATCGCCCTAATACGAGCATCCCTGACAGACTTAGTCCTCAGAGAGTAAGCAATTCTGCCTGTACGATAATGCCTACGTAAATCAGCGGGAACTCTACGGGAGAAATACCAAATGCCGTCCTTTTGGAACGTATAGCTATTAGATTTGGTTGCCAGCATGGTCTACGGCTCACTCGATCAGTCGAATTAGTGAGGTATTACAATGCTTTATGGGAATCTATGGTGCCCAGGAGAGGACTCGAACCTCCACGTCCATACGGACACTAGCACCTGAAGCTAGCGCGTCTACCATTCCGCCACCTGGGCAGGTGTCGTGGAGAGCCACTTAGGCGGTGGGGGGGGCGCTGTCAATAACACAACCACTTGGGCGCGGCGAAATGCGACTTGTCTGAATTGGTGTTGGGCGTTACATCGCTAGGTAGCCAAAGAACACAGGATTATTATTATGTCTAAGCTGGTCACAATCTACGGTGGCTCTGGTTTTGTTGGGCGCTATGTTGCTCGGCGGATGGCCAAAGAGGGATGGCGCGTGCGGGTCGCTGTGCGTAACCCGAACGAAGCGATTTTTGTAAAGCCGTATGGTGTGGTTGGTCAGGTTGAGCCTGTGTTGTGCAACATCCGCGATGATGCGTCTGTTGCATCGGTGATGCAGGGCGCTGATGCTGTTGTGAATTGCGTGGGCATTTTGGCCGAAAGCGGCAAGAACAAGTTTGACGCCGTGCAACACGAAGGCGCCGAGCGTATTGCGCGTCTGGCAGCTAAAGCTGGTATTGAGCGCATGGTTTTGGTTTCCGCAATCGGTGCGGATGAGAAAAGCGATAGCCAGTATGCAGTGAGCAAAGCATTGGGTGAGCAGTGCGTTTTGGCGCATATGCCAAATGCGATGATCGTGCGTCCGTCAATTGTCTTTGGTCCAGAAGATGAGTTCTTTAATCGGTTCGCGTCGATGTCGCGCATGGGTCCCATTCTTCCAGTCGTTGGTGCGGCCACAAAGTTCCAGCCAGTTTACGTGGATGACGTTGCTCAGGCTGTTGTTCGGGGTGTTTTGGGTAAGGTGAGTGGCGGCGTGTATGAATTGGGTGGACCAGAGGTACGTACATTCAAAGACTTGATGGGTGAGATGCTTAGTGTGATCCGCCGACGTAAGCTTGTCGTGAACATTCCGTTCCCTGTTGCAAATGTAATGGCATTTGGTTTTTCTGTCGCTAAGGTACTGTCCTTGGGCCTTATTGCTCCTGCAATTACTGCGGATCAGGTGCGTAACTTGCGTCGTGATAACGTCGTATCAGATGATGCAAAGACGTTTGCGGATCTGGGTATTGCGCCCACAGCTTTGGAGTCAGTTCTTCCAGAATATCTTTGGCGTTTCCGTCCGTCCGGGCAATATGACGCAATCAAGGAAAGCGCAAAGAACCTTAAGGCTTAGGTGTGCGCAATCACAAGAAGTACTGCGCCAAGTGCGATTCTGTAGATAACATAAGGGGTGAAGCTGACAGATTTCAGCAGCTTCATCATCAAACTTAGCACAACTAATGCTGCGCCAAACGACAGAGCTACGACAATCAATATGTCGCGCCAGAGGGTTGCGCTCGACTGTACATCCAAACTCAAGATTAACAGCGTTGCAGACGCTATGATTGTCGGGATCGACATGAGCATTGCAAGTTTTGCCCCGTCTGAGCGTGTATAGCCAAGGGCGCGTGCGCCGCTGATCGTCGCGCCAGACCGTGACACGCCGGGGATCAACGCGATTGCTTGCCACAGACCCATGATAACAGCGTCTTTTCTTGTCCAATCTGGTGTATTTTTGATGCTTGGACTTTTAGTGTCAAAATGCCAAAGCACGATTCCGAAAATAATCATTGTCCAGCCGATGACGGTAATATTGCGTAGCGCATCATTGTAGCCTGACATTTTGAGCGCAAATCCCGCAATGACTACAGGGATGGTCGCAATGATCAGCAACTGGGCGAGTCGCTCGCCTTGAGTCGTGCCATGGCCGATCAGCGCTTTGGGTAGCCCAATTGCTGCACTGCGAACATCTGCCCAGAAAAATGCGATTACGGCAAAGAGAGTGCCAAAATGCGCTGCAACATCAATAACCTGCCCCTGATCTTCTGCACCAGTTAAGCTTGGCAATAAGATAAGGTGGCCGCTTGATGATACAGGTAGAAATTCTGTGATGCCCTGTATGAGTGCAATAATGACGAGATAATATAGCGGCATTGATGCCCTCTCTGACTTAGCGATGCTAAAGCTTAACTCATTGTAATTACTGGGCAACATACTTATTTAGGTCCGATTCGGAATTAAATGTGTTGATAGATTAGCGAAAAATACTCCTAAACACTCAAATAATGATAAGTAGGTAAGTATTACTGCCTTTTATATTAGTGCGCCCTAGCGTAAAGCGACATTCTGGATTGATTTAGGGAGAGTTCTCATGGCTGGTCAAAAGATGCTAAAGTTCACGAAAGTAGAGCGTGATATGCCAGAGAAACGCGGCGCGTCTGAGCGTCGTGAAGATTTCACCGAGATCTACGCAGAATTTGCAACGCGCAAAGCTGAAGAGCAGGCCTCACGATGCTCACAGTGTGGTGTTCCGTATTGCCAATCGCATTGCCCTTTGCACAACAATATCCCTGACTGGTTGCGCCTAACCGCTGAAGGCCGTCTGCAAGAAGCATATGAAGTCAGCCAAGCTACGAATACATTCCCAGAAATCTGTGGCCGCATTTGCCCGCAGGACCGCTTGTGTGAAGGCAACTGCGTGATTGAACAGTCTGGCCACGGTACTGTGACAATCGGCGCGGTCGAAAAATACATCACGGACACTGCTTGGGAAAATGGATGGGTCAAATCTATCCAGCCCCGCCAAGAACGCACAGAATCAGTTGGTATTATCGGTGCCGGCCCCGGTGGCTTGGCCGCGGCAGACGTGCTCCGCCGTCAGGGCATTCAGGTCACGATCTATGATCGCTATGACCGTGCAGGTGGTCTCCTTACCTACGGTATCCCCGGCTTTAAGCTTGAAAAAGACATTGTAATCCGCCGCAACACACAGCTTGAGGCCGCAGGTGTTGAGTTTGTACTTAACTGCAACGTCGGTGAGGACATCACCTTTGATGCAATCCGTGGCAAGCACGATGCAGTTTTGATCGCAACTGGTGTTTACAAGACCCGTGACCTTAAAGCGCCAGGCGTTGGGGTTGATGGTATTGTGAATGCGATTGATTTCCTTACCGCGTCTAACCGTAAGTCGTTCGGCGATGACGTTCCAGAATTTGACGATGGTACGTTGAATGCAGACGGCAAAAAGATTGTGGTTATTGGTGGTGGTGACACAGCAATGGACTGCGTCCGTACGTCCATTCGCCAAGGTGCCGAAAGCGTGAAGCTGCTGTATCGCCGTGACCGTGCCAATATGCCGGGCTCACAGCGTGAGGTTCAAAACGCTGAAGAAGAAGGTGTCGAGTTTGTCTGGCTGTCTGCGCCCAAAGCGTTTGTGGGTGACGCTCACGTTGAAGGCGTGAAGGTTAGCAAAATGCGTCTTGGTGCACCTGATGCGTCTGGCCGTCAAAGCCCCGAAGAAATTGAGGGGGCAGATTATGTTGAGGAAGCGGACCTTGTTATTAAGGCGCTTGGGTTTGAGCCCGAAGAACTGCCCAAGCTGTGGAACACAGACGGTCTTGAAGTGACCCGCTGGGGAACAATCAAAGCAGACTTTACTACGGGCAAAACCAGCCTCGATGGTGTGTTTGCGGTTGGCGATATTGTTCGCGGGGCGAGCCTTGTTGTTTGGGCAATCAAGGATGGTCGCGATGCGGCCGAGGCGATGCTGAGCTATCTCGATAGCAACCTCACCGTGGCCGCCGAATAAGCCAGTCACTCGCTTTAAATGGCATCACAGATTTAAACGGGTAGACGGACCAAATTTATCGGTCGCACCCGAATTCAGATTTAGGGCCCCGTGCCTTTCAAGGAGAAACGCAATGACCAATTTTGATCAAGCTTGGGTAAAGGCAGAAGAAGAAAAGCGCGCGTGGATGGAGCAGAATGGCCTATATTCCGCTGAGGATGAGCATTCCTCATGTGGCGTTGGCCTTGTGGTTTCTGTTGACGGCAAAAGCTCGCGCGCAGTGGTCGAAGCGGGTATTACTGCGTTGAAGGCGATCTGGCACCGCGGTGCTGTAGATGCGGATGGCAAAACTGGCGATGGCGCCGGTATCCACGTCCAAATTCCAGTGCCCTTCATTTATGATCAGATTGAACGCACGGGCCATGAGCCGCGCCGCAATGAATTGGTCGCGGTTGGTCAGGTGTTTCTGCCGCGTACTGATTTTGGTGCTCAAGAAACCTGCCGGACAATTGTCGAAGCAGAAGTGCTCCGTATGGGTTACTATATCTACGGCTGGCGCCACGTACCCGTGGATGTGTCCTGCTTGGGTGAGAAAGCTAACGCGACCCGTCCTGAGATTGAGCAGATTATCATCTCAAATTCCAAAGGTGTGGATGAAGAAACATTTGAGCGTGAGCTTTATGTGATCCGTCGCCGTATCGAAAAGGCTGCTGTGGCAGCGGGCGTGAAAGACCTCTATCTGGCATCCCTGTCATGTCGTTCGATCATCTATAAAGGCATGATGTTGGCTGAGCAGGTAGCCGAGTTCTATCCAGACTTGATGGATGAGCGATTTGAAAGTGCATTTGCGATTTATCACCAGCGGTACTCGACAAACACATTCCCACAGTGGTGGCTGGCCCAACCGTTCCGCATGTTGGCGCATAATGGTGAGATCAACACCCTGAAGGGTAACCTTAACTGGATGAAGTCCCACGAAATCCGTATGGCCTCTGGCGCGTTTGGTGACATGGCAGAAGACATCAAGCCAATCGTCGCAAGCGGATCATCTGACTCTGCGGCGTTGGATGCGGTTTTCGAAGTGCTTGTGCGCGCGGGCCGTTCTGCGCCGATGGCGAAGACAATGTTGGTGCCTGAAAGCTGGTCCAAGCAGGCTGTTGAGCTGGCACAATCTTGGCGCGATATGTACTCATACTGCAATTCTGTGATGGAGCCATGGGATGGTCCCGCAGCACTTGCAATGACGGATGGCCGTTGGGTTTGTGCTGGCCTTGACCGTAATGGCCTTCGCCCGATGCGCTATGTTGTAACGGGTGATGGACTGCTGATTGCGGGCTCTGAAGCAGGCATGGTTCCTGTGAATGAAGCAAATGTAGTTGAAAAAGGTGCGCTTGGCCCGGGCCAAATGATTGCTGTTGATATGCAAGACGGTCGTCTTTTCCACGATCAAGAGATGAAAGATGCGTTGGCCTCAGAGTTGCCGTTTGGTGAGTGGGTTGGAAAGATCAACGACCTTGAACCAAAGCTTGCGGGTGTAGCAGAAGCACCCATGTTTGAGGGTCCTGAACTGCGCCAGCGTCAGATCGCAGCTGGCTACACTGTTGAAGAACTTGAGCAAATTCTGGCGCCGATGGCCGAAGACGGTAAAGAGGCAATTGCCTCGATGGGTGATGACACCCCATCTGCAGTCCTTAGTGAGAAATACCGCCCGCTTAGCCACTTCTTCCGCCAAGCGTTTAGCCAAGTTACCAACCCGCCGATTGACAGCCTTCGCGAATACCGCGTGATGAGCCTGAAAACACGGTTCGGTAATCTCAAGAACGTGCTGGACCAAGACAGTAGCCAAACCGAGATTTTGGTGCTGGATAGCCCGTTTGTCGGAAACGCTCAGTGGGAAGAGTTGAAGCAAAACTTCAACGCTAATTTGGTTGAGATTGATTGTACCTTTGAAAAAGGTGGCCGTAATCTGACCGACGGTTTGGCGCGCATACGTACAGAAGCCGAAGACGCAGTGCGGTCTGGCGCAGGGCACCTTGTTCTGACAGATGAGAATGTATCTGGCGACTGTGTTGCCATGCCAATGATTTTGGCGACAAGTGCCATCCATTCGTGGCTGACGCGCAAAGGACTGCGCACGTTCACGTCGCTCAACGTTCGGTCTGCGGAATGCATTGATCCGCATTACTTCGCTGTTCTGATTGGATGTGGTGCAACGACCGTCAACGCCTATCTGGCAGAAGACAGCCTGAATGACCGTATCCAAAAAGGCCTGCTGGAATGCACTTTGACCGAGGCTGTAGCGCGTTATCGCAGCGCGATTGATCAAGGTTTGTTGAAGATCATGGCCAAGATGGGGATCTCTGTGATTTCCAGCTACCGTGGTGGGCTTAACTTTGAAGCAGTTGGCTTGTCGCGCGCTATGGTCGCCGAGTATTTCCCCGGCATGCAGAGCCGTATTTCGGGCATCGGTCTAATCGGCATTCAACGCAAAGCTGAAGCAGTCCACGGTCAGGCTTTCCAAGCGGACAACGTGATGCCGATTGGTGGCTTTTATAAGTCGCGCCGTTCTGGTGAAACGCATGCGTGGGAAGCGCAGAGCATGCACATGATGCAGGCTGCTTGTAACCGCAGCAGCTATGAACTGTGGCGCCAGTATTCCGCAAAGATGCGTAGCAACCCGCCAATTCATCTTCGTGATTTGCTCGACATTAAACCGATGGGTAAAGCAATTCCGATCGAAGAAGTGGAAAGCATTACGTCGATCCGCAAACGTTTCGTAACACCGGGCATGTCTTTGGGCGCGCTTAGCCCCGAGGCGCATAAGACGCTGAACGTTGCGATGAACCGCATTGGTGCAAAGTCTGACAGCGGCGAGGGTGGCGAAGATCCAGCACACTTCGTGCCTGAGGCGAATGGCGACAACCCATCTGCTAAAATTAAGCAGGTCGCGTCTGGTCGTTTTGGTGTGACAGCTGAGTATCTCAACCACTGTGAAGAGCTTGAGATCAAAGTCGCACAAGGCGCAAAGCCAGGCGAGGGTGGCCAGCTTCCGGGTATGAAGGTTACGGATTTGATTGCGCGGTTGCGGCATTCAACCAAGGGCGTGACCCTTATTTCACCTCCGCCACACCACGATATTTACTCGATCGAGGATTTGGCGCAGTTGATCTACGATCTGAAACAAATCAACCCGCGCTGTAAGGTGACCGTGAAGCTGGTTGCATCCAGTGGCGTTGGTACAATCGCGGCTGGTGTTGCGAAGGCAAAAGCGGACGTGATCTTGATCTCGGGTCATAATGGCGGCACTGGCGCGTCACCCGCGACATCCATCAAATATGCAGGCCTACCATGGGAGATGGGCCTGACCGAAGCGCATCAGGTTCTCTCTATGAACAACTTGCGTGAACGCGTTACGCTGCGGACCGATGGTGGTTTACGCACAGGTCGTGACATTGTGATGGCGGCGATGTTGGGTGCCGAAGAATATGGCATCGGCACTGCTGCATTGATCGCGATGGGCTGCATCATGGTGCGCCAATGTCAGTCAAACACCTGTCCCGTTGGTGTATGTACCCAAGACGAAGCACTGCGTGACAAGTTCACCGGCAATGCTGATAAAGTGGTAAACCTTATCACGTTCTACGCCACAGAAGTGCGTGAATTGCTGGCAAGCATTGGTGCCCGCAGCATGGATGACATCATTGGCCGCGCTGATCTGCTCGCTCAAGTGAGCCGTGGCTCTGCGCATCTTGATGACCTCGATTTGAACCCACTTTTGATCACGATCGATGGGGCGGAGAAGGTTGTTTATGATCGCTCCAAGCCACGCAACGCTGTGCCAGAAACGCTTGATGCACAAATCGTTCAAGACGCAGCACGCTTCCTGAATGATGGCGAGAAGATGCAGCTTCAATACGCCGTACAGAACACGCTTCGTACAATTGGCACGCGGACATCAAGCCACATTGTAAAGAATTTTGGTATGCGCAACTCGCTACAACCCGATCACTTGACTGTCAAATTGACAGGTTCCGCAGGGCAATCTTTGGGTGCGTTTGCGGCTCCAGGGCTTAAGATTGAAGTTTCCGGCGATGCCAACGACTACGTTGGAAAGGGCCTGTCGGGCGGCACGATTGTGGTCCGTCCTCCAATGGCAAGCCCGTTGAAAGCGGATCAGAATACAATCATTGGGAACACTGTTTTGTATGGTGCGACGGATGGGTATCTCTTTGCTGCGGGTCGTGCGGGTGAGCGTTTTGGCGTTCGTAACTCTGGCGCGAAAGTGGTCATTGAGGGGTGTGGTGCCTGCGGTTGTGAATACATGACTGGTGGCGTTGCTGTAATCCTTGGGAATATTGGTGCTAACTTTGGCGCGGGTATGACTGGCGGCATGGCTTACATCTACGATCCTGAGCAGACAGCCCAAAGCATGATGAACATGGAAACTCTGGTCACGTGCCCCGTCACGATGGAGCATTGGGAAGCACAGCTTAAGGGCCTCATTGAGCGCCACTTGGAAGAAACAGGCAGTCGTAAGGCGGCCGAGATCTTGCAAAACTGGGATAAGGAGCGTTTAAATTTCTTGCAGGTTTGCTCAACGGAAATGTTGGCTCATTTGCCTGTTTCGCTTGGTATCGAAGAAGCGTCCGTCCCAGCAGAATAAGCCGTTGCAGAGGCATGAGTGCGCTGGCATGATTGCAGCATGGTGAAAAGAACCAAGAATAAGAAAACGGCATCCGATAAAAGGGTGCCGTTTTTTATGCGCCCCATGTTGTTCATTCGGCGCTGGTTGCTGCGCATGGTTCTGGCAGTTGCTGCGTTCCTAGTGTTTTGGATCGCGGCGTATTCTCTGATCAACCCACTGACGACACCCTATATTATGTCCGAAGGTTTACGCTTGGGCGGCGTAACGCGTGTGTGGAAGCCTATTGAAGAAATTGCGCCGGTGATGGCGCGCGCTGTGGTAGCAGCTGAGGATGCTGATTTCTGTTTGCATTGGGGGCTTGATTTGGATGCAATTGTTGAAGCTGCCGAAGATGGCAACCGCGGCGGATCAACCATCAGTCAACAGGTCGTAAAGAACGCGTTTCTTTGGCATGGGCGTTCTTACCCTCGCAAAGGGCTTGAGGCCCTGATGACGCCGGTGATGGAGTTGTTCTGGTCAAAGCGCCGCATCTTAGAAGTTTATATGAACATTGCTGAATTTGACGAAGGTGTGTTTGGCGTTGAAGCTGCGGCTTTGCATTATTTTCAAGTCTCATCATTGGAGTTAACGCGCCTACAAGCCTCACGCCTTGCAGCGATATTGCCAGCCCCCAAAAGCCGGTCTGCTAGCCGTCCGACTGATTTTGTACGTGCGCGCACGCGGTCTATTTTGTCAGGTGAGGCGACAATTAAGGCGGATGGCCGCGCAGCGTGCTTCGAGAGTTGAACGCAACAGCGGCTTAGGGCATGACAGTATAAACAACTAATCGAGCCAATTATGAACCGTCTTTATCATGTTCCGCTTTCACCCTTTTGCCGCAAAGTTCGCCTGAGCCTTGCTGAAAAAAAGATCGAAGTTGAGCTGGTTGAAGAGCGCTATTGGGAAGGCGATTCCGAGTTTTTGCGCCGCAATCCCGCTGCCAAAGTTCCGATCCTAAAATTAGATGGTCGTCTGATGAGCGAAAGCGCGGCGATTTGTGAGTACCTCGAAGAAAAGCATCCCACGCCGCCGCTTTTGCCTGCATCGCCGGAGTTGCGTTTTGAAGTACGCCGGCTGGTTTCTTGGTTTGATGACAAGTTTCATCACGAAGTCACGACCAAGCTTCTCTATGAGCGCGTGAACAAAAAAGTGCAGAAGATCGGCCACCCAGACAGCGCCAACATCAAAGCGGGTGCGCGTGCGATTAAGTATCACCTCGACTATATGACATGGCTTTTGGATCAGCGTCGCTGGCTCGCTGGTGACCAAATGACTTTAGCTGATTTTGCCGCTGCCGCGCACCTGTCATCTCTTGATTACATCAGTGACGTGGACTGGAACCGATCGGCGAACGTGAAAGACTGGTACGCAAAAATTAAGTCTCGCCCTGCGTTTCGTTCAATTTTGGCCGATCAGGTTTCTGGCTTTCCGCAGCCTGCGCATTATTCCAATTTGGATTTTTAAATGTCCTTGAAAGCCCGCCTTTGGGACGTGGCGCAGGACGCCGGTTTTGCCAAAATGGGGGTGTGCAAACCTGACGCTGCTCCGGAAGCAGCGCAACGGTTGTCTGCTTTTGTGGAGGCGGGATATCACGGTCAGATGAGTTGGATGGCCGAGCGCATGAACTGGCGCGGCAGTCCGCAAGACCTGTGGCCCGAATGCCAATCTGTCATTATGTTGGCGGAAATGTACACGCCTGAACACGATCCACGCACAGTTTTGAGCAGGCCAGAGCTGGGCGCAATTAGTGTCTATGCGCAGAATAAAGACTATCACGCTGTTGCGAAAAAACGGCTCAAGAAGGTGGGGCGCTGGCTGGTAGAGCAGGGCGATATTCAGATTAAAGTCTTCGTTGATACCGCACCGGTTATGGAAAAGCCGCTGGCGCAAGCGGCGGGCTTGGGTTGGCAGGGTAAGCATACAAACCTGTTGGCACGCGATCTTGGGAACTGGTTTTTTCTGGGAGCGATTTTCACCACGGCAGAGCTTGAGCCGGACGAAGCGCAAACTGACAATTGCGGATCGTGTACAGCGTGCCTTGATGCATGCCCCACAGGTGCGTTCCTTGGGCCATTTCAATTGGATGCGCGGCGCTGCATTTCATACCTTACAATTGAGCACAAAGGCCCTGTCGCGCCAGAGCTGCGTGAGAAGATGGGGAACCATATTTACGGCTGTGATGATTGTCTGGCCGCGTGCCCATGGAATAAGTTTGCTGTCGCTGCGACCGAAATGAAATACGCCGCCCGCGAGGAGTTAAAAGCCCCCAAACTGGCTGCGTTAGTGTCTTTTGATGATGCGTCGTTTCGCGCACATTTTTCTGGCTCACCAATCAAGCGGATTGGCCGAGATCGGTTCACCCGCAATGTCCTTTACGCGATTGGAAATTCAGGAAAGTCGGAGTTGAAGCCTCATGCGCAAGCTTTGCTCAATGACAGTGATCCGGTTGTTCGGGATGCTGCAGAATGGGCAGTTGGGCGGCTATCATGACCGACACCATCAAAGGCATTTCACTGAAAATTTTGGCCGTGTCGCTGTTTACGGTGCTGATGAGTATCATCAAAGCGACTGCGGATGAGGTCCCAACCGGTGAAGCCGTTTTCTTCCGGTCCGTTTTCACCCTTCCTGTGCTGTTCGCTTTTTTGTGGTGGAGCGGCAATTTATCTACGGGGCTGAAAACAGAGCGGCCGCTTGGTCATGTTCTGCGTGGTTTGGCCGGCAGTACTTCAATGGGGCTAAGGTTTTTCTGTCTTGGTATTCTGGCGTTTCCGGACGTCACCGCGCTTAGCTTTACCACGCCTCTTGTTCTAACTGTTTTTGCGGCCCTCTTTTTAGGGGAGACCGTAGGCAAGTTCCGTATCTCTATGGTTTGTCTTGGTTTTGCGGGTGTGCTGATCATTTTGTGGGACCAGCTTAGTTTTGACACCAGTGAAAGGATGAAGACCATCGCCGTTGGTTTGATGCTGGTCAGCGCTTCGATGGCGGCATTGGCGCAGATGTTTGTGCGCAAGATGGTAGCCACAGAAACTTCAACAGCGATTGTGTTCTACTTCATGTTGACCACCTCGGTTCTGTCGTTGTTGACGCTGCCTTTTGGTTGGGTTGTGCCCCCTCTTGAAACGACGTTGTTGCTTAGTTTGAGTGGTATCATCGGTGGGGTGGGGCAATTGTGCCTGACGCAGTCTTACCGGTTCGCGCCAGCGTCTGTGGTGGCGCCCTTTGATTATACCGCGATGCTGCTTGCCATTGGCATTGGGTATGTTTGGTTCAACGAAGTGCCGACTTTGGGTGTTATTTCGGGTGCTGCGTTGATCGTGCTTGCTGGTGTTGTGATCGTGCTTCGCGAGCGTCATTTAGGGATCAAGCTGGCCGCAGAACGGCAGGTTCGCTTCAAATAGCTGATACAAAAAAGGCCACCGCGTTTCAGCGATGACCTTATTGTTTTAGTATCTAAAGGGCAGTTTAGGGACTGTTTAGGCGCGTACCAGCTTTTCATAATCGCTGGCGATGTCTTTGACCAAAGCACCCACTTCAAAGTTGTAGTCACCGATTGTGCCGACTGGTGTGACTTCTGCAGCTGTGCCGGTCAGCCAGCATTGCTCAAAGCCTTCAAGCTCTTCTGGCATGATGATCCGCTCGTTCACGGTAATGCCTTTGTCTTTCAGCATCTGGATCACTGTTTGGCGGGTGATCCCGTTTAGGAACGCATCAGCGATTGGTGTATGAACCTCGCCGTCTTTTACGAAGAAAATGTTGGCGCCGGTCGCTTCGGCCACGTACCCGCGGTAATCAAACATCATCGCGTCCGAGCAGCCTTTTGCTTCGGCCGCGTGCTTAGACATTGTCGCAATCATGTAAAGACCCGCAGCCTTGGCTTGGGACGGTGCTGTTTCAGGGCTTGGGCGCTTCCATTTTGCGATGTCCAGTTTTGCGCCTTTATTTTTGGCGTCGCCGTAGTAGTTGCCCCATTCCCAAACCGCGACGGCCAGGTGCACAGGGTTGCGCGCAGCTGCGACGCCCATATCTTCACCGGATCCGCGCCATGCAACAGGGCGCACATACGCATCTGTCAGGCTGTTTGCATCAAGTGCGGCCTGTTTGGCAGCTTCGATTTCTTCAACAGTATAGGGGATTTCAAAGTCGATAAGCTGACCAGAACGGATCAGTCGCTCGGAGTGTTCTTTAGACTTGAAGATTTTGCCTGAGTAGCAGCGCTCGCCCTCAAACACAGAGGAGGCGTAGTGCATGGCATGGGTCAGAATGTGGACATTTGCGTCACGCCATTCGACCAACTTGCCGTCCATCCAGATTTTTCCATCACGGTCATCATAGCCAGCCATTTTCGGCCTCCATTTGCTAATGTTGCTCAAATTAAGACCGAAACGGTCATAAAGTTGCGTAAACTGTAGGCTTGGCTAGCAATCGATTCTTGGAATGTCAACAACACTGACGTATTGTCGCAGCTAAGGAGGACAGAAATATGCGAGATAACCGGAACGAAATGCGCGGCCCGAATCTGCTGTTTTTGACGGATGAACAGCTTCGTAAAGGTATTGAGGCAATGTTCTTTGCCTACCGTGGCTTTACCGCAGATCCGGATCGTGTGTTGTCTGAGAAAGGATATGGCCGCGCGCATCACCGCGCAGTTCACTTTATCCACCGCTCGCCTGGGACGACTGTTAACAACCTGTTGGGGATTTTGGGCGTAACAAAACAATCGCTGAACCGTGTCTTGCGTAGTTTGATCGATGATGGTCTTGTCGAAAGTAAGGTCGGAACCCAAGATAAACGTGAGCGGCATTTATTTCTGACGCCTGCTGGTCACGCCTTGGAGACAGAGCTGTCGGAGGTGCAAACGGCGCGGGTGCGCAGTGCGTACCGCGCGGCCGGTCCAGAGGCGGTGCAGGGGTTTCGCACGGTGTTAGAGGCGATGATGGACACAGAAATGCGCCGGTATTTTGATAAGTTGAAAGAGACTGAGTAATGGAAAACGAAGCCCACCTGCTGATTGTTGATGATGACGAGCGTATTCGTGGGCTGCTCCAAAAGTTTCTAATGAAGAACGGCTTTTTGGTCAGTGCGGCCCGTGATGCCGCACACGCGCGTCGTGTGTTGGCGGGGCTTGAGTTTGATCTGATCGTGCTGGACATCATGATGCCGGGCGAAGATGGCATTAGCCTCACACGGAATTTGCGCGAGATGCTGCAGACGCCAGTTCTATTGCTGACAGCCAAAGGCGAAACGGACGACCGCATCGCGGGTCTCGAAGCTGGCGCGGATGACTATTTGGCAAAGCCGTTTGAGCCCAAAGAGCTGTTGCTGCGGATAAACGCGATCTTACGGCGGATTCCCTCGGATACGATGTCGGATAGCTTGCCAAAAGTGTTGCACCTTGGACCTTGCCGTTATGACATTGACCGTGCCGAGTTGCGCCGCGGCGATGAGGTGGTTCGCTTAACAGCGACCGAGGTTCAGTTGATGAAAATCTTTAGCGCCCAGCCTTCTGAGCCGATCAGCCGTATCAAACTGGTCGAAGATCTTGGTCGTGACAGTGGCAAAGACGGCGGCAAGGCCCAAGAGCGCGCGGTTGACGTGCAAATCACGCGGTTGCGTCGCAAGATTGAGGCCGATCCAAAACAGCCGCGGTATCTACAAACTGTGCGCGGTGCCGGTTACATGTTAGCACCAGAATAACATACGCCCACTCGAAACACCAAAAAATGGAGGAGCGATCATGACCACAGCATTGATCACCCACCCCGAATGCCTTGAGCATGTCACGCCTCCGGGCCACCCCGAACAAGTTGCGCGTCTTGATGCGGTGCTGAGTGCGCTGGATGGTCTTGATTTGGTGCGGGTACCTGCTCCGTTTGCGGCCGATGACGATTTGTTGCGCGCACATCCCAAATCGCACGTCACTGCCATTCGACAATCTGCACCTGATAGCGGCTGGACCTCTCTTGATGCGGACACGCATATGTCTGTCGGCTCGCTTGGCGCGGCGCTGCGGGCTGCGGGTGCAAATGTGAAGGCTGTTGATATGGTCTTGGGGGGCGATGTGCAAAATGCATTTGCCGCGGTCCGCCCACCTGGTCACCATGCTGAACGCGAAACACCAATGGGGTTTTGTCTGTTTGGTTCGGTCGCCATTGCTGCGAAACATGCGCTGGACCATCACGACCTAAGCCGTGTGGCAATTGTTGATTTTGATGTGCACCACGGTAACGGTACACAGGACTTGGTCGAGAGTGATCCGCGCATCCTCTTTTGCTCAACCCACCAAATGCCGCTTTACCCAGGTACGGGTCATGCCCATGAAACGGGCGCTTATAATAACGTCTTGAACGTCCCGCTGCCGGGCGGCGCCGGCTCTGCCATTTTCAAGCAGGCTATCACGGAACAAGTCCTGCCGATGCTAAAGCGCTTTAAGCCCGAGTTGTTGTTAATTTCAGCGGGGTTTGACGCACACAGTGCTGATCCGCTTGCTGGTATGGATCTATCTGAGGATGATTTCGCATGGGTGACGCATCAGCTGTGCGATATCGCAGATGAATATTGTGGTGGGCGGGTGGTCTCGACCCTCGAGGGCGGTTATGATCTTGATGCCTTGGCCACGTCGGCGAAGGCGCATGTTGAAGTCTTAATGGAGCGCGGACAATGAGCGAGACACCAGTAGCAGAGATGAGCTTCGAGCAGGCAATTGCCGAATTGGAGCGTGTGGTGACCCAATTGGACAGCGGCTCGGTTGAGCTTGAGGCATCCATTGCGCTGTATGAGCGCGGAGCAAAACTAAAGGAACACTGTGAAGCGAAGCTGAATGCCGCTGAAGAAAAAGTGGCCAAGCTTACGTTAAGTGCAGATGGCGCTGCTGTTGGCACAACTCCTCTGGACGCCGAATAAATGAGCTTTCAGGCAGCGCTAGGCGATGCGGCTAAAGTATCCGAGGCCTGTATCGCCGATGCGTTAAAGGGCTGCGCAAGCGCTATCGCGGAGCCGATGATCTATGCGACACGTGGTGGCAAAGCATTGCGCGCCTTCTTGGTTTTGGAAAGCGCACGCCTTCATGGAATTGGTCCTAATGAGGCGAGAAACGCTGCAGCAGCGATTGAATGTATGCATGCGTATTCTTTGGTGCATGATGACTTACCTTGCATGGACGACGATAATTTGCGTCGGGGCAACCCGACCGTTCATGTGAAGTGGGATGAGGCGACGGCTGTCTTGACTGGTGACGCTTTGCAGACTTTGGCATTTGAGTTGATCGCCCAGACCGAGTGCAGCCTACAAGCGCGATTGGATTTGTCCCTAAGCCTCGCACGTGCCAGTGGAATTAATGGGATGGTCGGTGGGCAGGCTGCAGACATTGCTGCCGAGACAGCACAAATTCCGCTGACCTTGGATCAGATCATTGCATTGCAAAAAGGCAAAACTGGCGCGCTGATTGAATGGTCTGCGATGGCTGGTGCGGTCATGTCAGAGGCCCCAACAGATGCCTTGCAAACCTACGGGGATCGATTGGGCCTCGCGTTTCAGATCGCTGATGATGTGTTGGATGTCACAGGTGATGCAGCGATGGTTGGTAAGGCTGTTGGTAAAGATCAAAGCGCAGGCAAAGCGACGTTTGTCTCATTGCTTGGCCTTGAGGGCGCGAAAGCCCGCGCATCTAATCTGGTTGATGAAGCCTGCGACGCCCTTGCGGGTTTCGGCGATGATGCTGATACGCTAAAGCAAGCGGCACGTTTTGTGATTACTCGCGGCCATTAAGGATAACGATCATGTCTGACAGACCACACACACCGGTTTTGGACCGCGTCAGCACACCTGCAGATATGAAAAGCCTTAGCGATGCAGAACTGCACCAGCTTGCTGATGATGTCCGGTCTGAGGTGATTAGCGCAGTATCGGTCACGGGTGGTCACCTTGGTGCCGGCCTTGGTGTTGTTGAGTTGACGGTGGCGCTTCACGCTGTTTTTGACACCCCGAAAGATAAGATCATCTGGGATGTTGGCCATCAATGCTACCCCCACAAAGTTTTGACTGGACGTCGTGACCGCATCCGTACATTGCGCCAAAAAGACGGGCTAAGCGGTTTCACAAAGCGCAGTGAATCTCCGTTTGACCCATTCGGTGCCGCCCATAGTTCCACGTCTATCTCTGCTGCACTTGGCTTTGCGGTCGCTCGTGATTTGGGGGGTGCCCCGCCCGAAGGAAATGGCGATGCGATTGCTGTCATTGGTGACGGATCCATGTCAGCGGGCATGGCATTTGAAGCGATGAACAACGCGGGCCACCTAAAAAAACGCATGATCGTTGTGCTGAACGACAACGAGATGTCGATCGCACCGCCTGTTGGCGCACTATCTTCGTACCTAAGCCAGCTTTATGCCGGCGCGCCGTTTCAAGAATTTAAGTCTGCCGCAAAGGGTGCAGTAAGTTTGCTGCCGGAACCTTTCCGCGAAGGGGCGAAACGCGCGAAAGATATGCTAAAGCACATGACTGTGGGTGGCACATTGTTTGAACAGTTGGGCTTTTCCTATGTTGGCCCGATTGATGGTCACGATCTTGATCAGCTTTTGCCAGTTTTGCGCACTGTCCATGACCGCGCGACTGGCCCAATCTTGATCCACTGCATTACGAAAAAAGGTAAAGGCTATGCTCCTGCTGAGCAGGCGCGTGACAAAGGACACGGTGTCTCCAAGTTCAACGTTGTGACGGGCGAGCAGAAAAAAGCACCCAGCAATGCGCCAAGCTACACCAAGGTTTTCGCGCAAACCCTTCTCGATGAAGCTAGCCGTGACGATAAAGTTTGCGCCGTAACTGCCGCGATGCCCGATGGGACTGGGTTGAACTTATTTGCAGAACGCTACCCAAGCCGGTGCTTTGATGTGGGCATTGCCGAGCAACACGGGGTTACGTTTTCAGCGGCTCTCGCGGCGGGCGGCATGAAGCCGTTTTGCGCGATGTATTCAACGTTCCTACAGCGCGGTTATGATCAGGTCGTTCATGATGTTGCCATTCAACGCCTACCTGTCCGTTTTGCGATTGATCGCGCAGGGCTTGTAGGCGCGGATGGGGCGACGCACGCGGGCGCGTTTGATATTGCCTATCTGAGCAACCTGCCTGACTTTGTCGTTATGGCGGCCGCTGATGAAGCTGAGTTGGTGCATATGGTTGCCACAGCTGCGGCTTATGATGATGGCCCTATCGCTTTCCGTTTTCCACGGGGCGAGGGTGTTGGAGTTGAGCTTCCTGAACGAGGCGAAGCGCTTGAAATTGGTAAGGGTCGCATGATCCGTGAGGGTGCACGCGTAGCCATTTTGTCTTTCGGGACCCGCTTGGCGGAAGTAGAGGCTGCCTGTGAAGCGCTTGCGGCGCGCGGTATAACCCCAACCGTCGCTGACGCCCGTTTTGCCAAACCCCTTGATCGCACATTAATCTTGGAGTTGGCAGAAAAGCACGAGGCTTTGATTACCATCGAAGAAGGTGCCGTCGGTGGTTTCGGATCACACGTTGCACAGCTTTTGGCGGATGAGGCTGTTTTTGACACTGGCCTGAAGTTCCGTTCCATGGTGTTGCCCGATACGTTTATCGATCAGTCCAGCCCCGAGGATATGTACGCGATGGCCGGCCTTAATGCAGCAGACATTGAGGCAAAAGTTCTTGATGTTCTTGGGGTTGCGAAGCTTGATAGCAAACGCGCTTAGCGTTTGCCTAATTGCTCTTCGATTGACTTTAACCGCTCAAGAACTTCATCGCGGTATGCGTCTGTGACAGCGTTCGTTTCTTCTGCGTGTGCTTCTTGCATCGAGTTCACAACCAGACCTACGATTAAGTTTACCACGGCGAATGTGGTTACCATGATGAACGGCACAAAGAAGAGCCACGCATAGGGGTAGACCTCCATCACGGGGCGCACGATGCCCATGGACCAGCTTTCCAGCGTCATGATTTGGAAAAGTGAATATAGCGACAGCCATAAGCTTCCGAACCATTCTGGAAACGCAGAGGCGAATAGCTTGGTCGCCATAACCGCGCTGATGTAGAAGATCAGCGCCATCAATAAGAAGACACTGCCCATGCCGGGTAGTGCGTTCACAAAACCTTCGACGACCCGCCGCAACGATGGAGCCACTGTGATGACGCGCAGCACCCGCAAGATCCGCATGGCCCGCAAAACGCTAAGCCCTTGCGCGGCAGGGACAAGGGAAATGCCTACAATAATGAAGTCGAACCAGTTCCACCCCGATCGAAAAAATCGACCGCGATAGGCTATCAGCTTTGCCAGCAATTCAATTACGAATACGGTTAAACACGCGCTATCGAGCGTTGTGATCAGCGTCCCATAGTTTTGCATCAGCCCGTTTGAGGTTTCCATTCCCAACAAGATTGCGTTAAAAATGATAACGCCCATTATGATGTTGCGTGTCAGCGGGCGCTCAAGAAATACAGTCAACTGGTGCATGATTATGGTCCTTTGGTTGGACGTGATATGTGTGCTTATGCGGCGCTTACAATGGTTGCTCAGCACTGTCCTGCTCTAACTTTAACAGCGCCCGTAGGCCGGTTTTGTAATCTGGGTATTTTAGTTTAACGCCCAACTCCGTTTTGATCCGCTCGTTTGAGACCTTCTTGGACTCTGCGTAAAAGCTGCGCGCCATCGGAGTCATCTCTGCTGTCTCGTAGTCGATTTCGGGTGGAACTGGTGCGCCAAGCAATTGCGCTGCGTATTCAATAACGTCTTCGGGGGGTGCGGGATCATTGTCGCACAGGTTGTACACTGCACCAATGTTCGGACGCGTGATTGATGCCCATAACACCTGCGCAATATCCTCTACGTGAATTCTGCTGAACACCTGACCTTGTTTGATAATCCGCCGCGCGGTTCCGTTGCGGACCTTGGCAAAAGGGCCACGACCGGGCCCGTAAATGCCAGCCAGCCGAAAGATGTGAAGCGGTAGGTTAGGGACGCTCTGCCACTCTGCCTCGGCACTGACACGCAGTTGCCCGCGCTTGGTGGCAGGGGTCAGTGCTGTAGTTTCGTCCACCCAATCTCCTTGATGGTCGCCATAAACCCCTGTGGTCGATAAGTAGCCGGCCCACTCAAGATGTGGTGCGAGCGCCTTAATTTCGTCTTTGAGGCTGTTTAAAACCGGATCGCCCTGCTCCGATGGGCCGGTGCTGATCAGCAGATGTGTCGCCTCTTTCAAAGCGGTATTAAGTGCCTCGCCGGGCCATATAATTGGTTTGATCCCTTCAGCGCGCAAAACTTCTGCTTTTTCTTCGGTGCGTGTGGTGCCGTAAACGGTCCAGTCACTGGGCAAAATTCGACTTAGGGCGCGTGCGGAAAATCCATGGCCAAATGAAAGTAGGGTCGGCATGTGAAAACTCCTTGATCCACCGCAATGGTCCGAAAGTGAGCAGGACAGGGCACGTTAAGCGACGCGCGAAAATCTGGTTGATGTTGCCAAGTTCGGGTGCAACGATTTGCACGGTATAACAAATGAGAACAGGCGGACCAGTGATGATTGACCCTACCAGAATGCTACCTGTTTATTCGCCCGAAAAAGGTGCGCCGCAGCACTTTACAAATGCGGCTGAGGCGGTGGTTCGACTTAGGGCGCTTTATGATGAAGCAGTGGAATTTCTGTGCGCTCATTTCGAAGCCAGTCTGACTGGTGAAAGCCCCACCCAACGGTTCCGCGCGTTCTACCCAGAAATCAGACTGCATTCGACAAGTTTTGCGCAGGCGGACAGTCGCCTGTCTTTTGGTCACGTACCAAGTCCGGGTATGTACGCGACGACAGTGACGCGGCCTGATTTGTATGCAAGTTACCTTGAACAGCAGATCGATCTTTTGCTGACCAATCACGGAGGCGAGGTTGAAATTGGAACGTCCCAAACGCCGATGCCCGTCCATTTTGCTGTCGCTAACAAAGGTGGGCTGAATGTCCCCCAAGACGGGGCGGTCAAGTTTACTCTGCGCGATGTTTTTGATGTTCCAGATTTGTCGACAACCAACGATGACATCGTAAACGGCCTTGGCTTTACTTATGAAGATGGAGCAATGCCCGTTGCGCTGTTCACTGCGCAACGGGTGGATTATTCGCTGGCTCGGCTTTCCCATTACACGGCTACGGACCCCGGTCATTTTCAAAACCATGTTCTGTTTACGAACTATCAGTTTTACGTCGAGGAGTTTGAAGCCTACGCCCGCGAAATGCTGCGCGATCCTGCAAGTGGTTATACCGCATTTGTTGGTCCCGGTAATGACGTGATTACGGACCCGGATACGGCCTGCACACCGCCTGCGAAGCTGCCGCAGATGCCAACGTACCATCTTAAGCGCGCCGGTGGCGGTGGGATTACTTTGGTCAATATTGGGGTGGGTCCGTCCAATGCAAAGACGGCCACGGATCATATCGCAGTGCTGCGCCCGCATGCGTGGCTAATGGTTGGTCACTGTGCGGGTTTGCGAAATTCCCAAGCCTTGGGCGACTTTGTGCTGGCCCATGCGTATCTGCGCGAAGACAAAGTGCTGGATGATGATTTGCCTGTTTGGGTGCCCATTCCACCGCTGGCCGAAATTCAGATCGCGCTGGAAAAAGCTGTAGCGCAGGTCACGAAGCTTGAAGGCTATGACCTAAAACAAATCATGCGCACAGGAACGGTTGCCAGCCTTGATAATCGTAACTGGGAACTGCGCGATCAAGAGGGTCCGGTTCAGCGCCTTTCGCAGTCGCGGGCAGTCGCGCTTGATATGGAAAGTGCAACAATTGCCGCCAACGGTTTTCGCTTCCGTGTGCCGTATGGGACGTTGCTGTGCGTTTCAGATAAACCGCTGCATGGGGAGTTGAAATTGCCAGGAATGGCCTCTGATTTCTACACAACTCAGGTCGCACGGCACCTCATGATTGGTATTCGCGCGATGGAATACTTGCGCGATATGCCCCTTGAACGCATCCATTCACGCAAGCTCCGGAGCTTTGAAGAGACCGCATTCTTGTAAAATAGGCGAAAAAAGGCGGTTTTTTGCGATTTTTCCAATCACAAAGAGTTGTGTGGGGACACTATATACCGTTAGATTACGCCCATGAGGCCCAAAATCGGGCGGAATGAGGAGACCTGTAAAATGGCGAAACCAATGACAAAGACCCAACTCGTAGCAGCACTTGCTGAGGAAATGGGCGTAGACAAGAAATCTGCTGGCGGCGCGCTTGAAGCGGTTGTTTCGCTCATTACACGCGAAGTAAGTGCTGGTGGCGCTGTGACACTTCCAGGCGTTGGCAAAATCTATTGCCGCGAGCGTCCAGAGCGTATGGTGCGCAACCCAGCCACTGGCGAAATGCTGAAAAAAGATGCGGATAAAGTTGTCAAAATGACAATCGCTAAAGCGCTGAAAGACAGCGTTAACGGCTAAGTCGACCACAGACTTTATCGTGAATAGAGGGGTCGCCATGATGCGGCCCCTTTTTTGGTTTCGGCCCTATTGCGTCAGGAGTGTAGCGCGTGGATCTACGTTCGGTTTTTCTGGGGCTGTCGTTTGCTCTGATGTGGTCGTCGGCGTTTGCATCTGCACGCATCATCGTTCTTGAGGCGCCGCCCCTCATGGCGCTGTCGTTGCGTTTCTTTATTTCCGGAACGGTTGCTGTCGGCATTGCATTGCTGCTCAAACAAAGCTGGCGGCTGACTAAGGCGCAGTGGCGCGCGATTGTTGTTTTTGGATTATGCCAAAATGCCCTGTATTTGGGTCTGAATTTTATCGCAATGCAAACGGTTCAAGCGTCTATTGCCGCGATCATCGCGTCTACCATGCCTCTTTTGATCGCTTTGGTTGGGTGGGTATTTTTGCGCCGGCGTCTGCCTATTGTTGCGCTGCTCGGCTTGGTCACGGGCCTCGTCGGTGTTCTGGTTATCATGGTGCCACGGCTACAAGGCGGGCTTGATCCGTGGGGTGTTTTGCTGTGTGTGCTGGGTGTGGCGTCCCTGACGGTTGCAACACTATCGGTCCGTAACGCGGTTTCCAGTGGGCAGGTCCTGATGATTGTGGGGCTTCAGATGCTTGTAGGCTCTGCCGCGCTTACTGTGCCTGCGCTGCTTTTTGAAACGTGGAATGTCACGATCACCCCGCTTCTTGTCAGCGCATTTATTTACACGACCCTTGTGCCCGGTTTAGCGGCGACGGTAATTTTGTTCGTCTTGGTCAGCCGGATTGGTGCTGTGCGCGCTGCGACTTTCCATTTTCTTAACCCGTTTTTTGGTGTCGCATTGGCAGCAGTTTTGCTGGAGGAACAGATAGGGTTGATCGACGTTCTTGGCGTTGCCATTATCGCTGCAGGAATTTTTGCTGTGCAGGTGTCAAAGCAAACTAAGTAGAGGGTTACGAGTATGAAAGTTTTGTGGGTGGCGTTGGGTTTGTGTTTGGCCGCAGCCGTGGTGCACGCGCGGGGCCTCGAATATCAGCCTCGCCTAGACCGAGATAAGCTGTCGCAAGGTGCAACCGTGTTGCTCGATTTTCGGACCGATTGGTGTATCGCTTGTGCGCGGCACGCGTCCATCATTGATATGCTCAAAGAGAAAAATCCAGCGTTACGCGCGTCGATCACCTACATCGTTGTGGACTACGATACCTACGGTGAATCGGGCATGGCTGAGAAACGGCGGGTAACACAAAACGGCACACTTTTGCTGTTGCGTGGAAGCCGCGAACTTGGCCGCGTTGAGGGCGCAGTTATGGACGACAGCGCCATTAAGGAACTACTGGAACTGTCGCTTAATTAGCTAGCCTTAACCGATTGTGCCGCGATTGCCGCCAGTTTGGCCGCGGTGCAGCAGCATATGATCTAGCATCACACATGCCATCATGGCTTCGCCCACAGGAACCGCACGGATGCCAACACATGGGTCGTGACGGCCCTTAGTGATGATCTCGGTTTCTTCACCGGCTTTTGTAATTGTTTTGCGCGGCGACAATATAGAGGAAGTTGGCTTCACGGCGAAACGTACCACGATATCTTGACCCGTGCTGATACCACCAAGGATACCACCGGCGTGGTTGCTTGAATATTCTGGGCCTTTTGGTCCCATAAAAATCTCGTCTGCATTATCGCGTCCGGTAAGTGCGGCGGCAGCCATCCCCTCACCAATTTCAACGCCTTTGACTGCGTTGATCGACATCATTGCTGCGGCTAAATCTGTATCAAGTTTGCCGTAAACAGGCGCACCAAGGCCAGCGGGAACATTGCGTGCAACTACTTCAATGATTGCTCCGACGCTGTTGTGATCGTCTTTACGCAACCATGTGAGGTAGTCTTCCCACTCTTTCGCGGCATCTGCATCAGGGCACCAAAAGTCGTTTTGTCCGATCGCATCCCAGTCAAAATTTGCGCGATCAATTTTCTTCTCGCCTATCTGAACCATGTAGCCTGTCACAGACATATCAGGGGCTATCGCCTTACTCGCCTCACGCGCGACACCACCCGCAGCAACGCGTGACGCGGTCTCACGCGCACTTGATCGCCCACCCCCACGGTAATCGCGGATGCCGTATTTTTGCCAATAGGTAATATCTGCATGGCCGGGGCGGAACTTTTCAACGATATCGCCATAATCGCGCGACCGTTGATCCGTGTTGCGGATCATCAGCTGGATTGGCGTACCGGTTGTTTGGCCCTCAAAGACGCCAGATAGAATTTCTACTGCATCCGGTTCTTGGCGTTGTGTGGTGTTTTTGTTTTGCCCGGGTTTGCGCTTGTCCAACCAATGCTGAAGCAATTCCGGCGTTACGGGCACTTGGGGAGGGCAGCCGTCAACGGTAGCACCCAAGGCAGGGCCGTGGCTCTCGCCCCAAGTTGTCACGCGGAACAAATGTCCAAAGCTGTTCATGCTCATCGGTGGTGCACTCCCCTTTTAAGATTGCATAAAGCGCGGGCGGCTTGGCCTCAAGTGTCGCCCAAAGAAAAACGCCCCATCACAGTGGACGGGGCGTTAAATTCGTAAAACCTAATTGATAGGCTTATGCAGATTTTTTGCCCTTTGCTGCTGCCCACAAACGTTTGTTTGTGAGGTAAAGCAGGACTGAAAGCACAGACAAGAAAATCAGGCCGGTAAGACCTGCTTGCTTGCGCGCCATCATTTTGGGCTCGGCGGTCCACATCAAGAACGCAGACACGTCCTGAGCGATGTCTTCCAGCTCGGTTGATGCATCTTCGTCCGCGAATTCAACATCGTCACCATAAAGAGGGGGCGCCATTGAAATCCAGCCACCTGGGAAGGCAGTGTTTTCATAAAGGATGGTGCCCGCTTCTTCCTTTTCCTCACCGGTGTAGCCAGCCAAGAGAGACGCAATGTACTCTGGGCCGCCCATGCCGTTGATAAGCTGGCTGATGCCTGTACCCGCAGGGCCGTGGAAACCAGCGCGCGCTTTTGCCATCAAGGACAAGTCAGGTGCGTTAGCCAGTGCGGATGCTGGGAATTTGTCGGCGGGCGTCGCAGAACGGAAATCATCGATAGCGGCATCAAAGACTTCATATTCTTCGGCGTACGCAAACACCTGATCTTCAGGAAGCGCAGGACCACCGTCGTCAGACAAGTTACGGAACGAGACGTATTTCAAACCGTGACAAGCTGCGCAGATTTCAGTGTAAACCTGAAGGCCACGCTGAAGTTGGTTCTGGTCAAACGAGCCTGTCAGACCTTCAAATGAAAACGCGTAGTTTTCAATTTTTGCGTCTGATCCACCAGCAGCAAGCGCGCCGCCGGCCGAAAGGCCGAGGGCAACTGCTGTGGTAAGGGCGAGTTTCTTCAACATTGGGTAGTCCTTTCTCACTCGGCTGGTGTGGCTACTGCATCTGCAGTGCCATCTTTTTTGCCGTAGTGGGCATTGAAGTCGTCTTCGATTGTCGTTGGCGGTGTCATCGGTTTCTCGATGATGCCAAGCAACGGCAGAATGACGAGGAAATAAGCGAACCAGTAGGTCGACGCGATAAGCGAGATGACATCATATGGGAATTCAGCAGGGCGTGCGCCCACCCACATCAGCACAAAGAAGTCGACAACCAGAAGGCCGAACCACCATTTAAACATTGGGCGGTAACGGCCAGAGCGGACTGATGATGTGTCCAACCATGGTGCCAATGCCATCACAGCGATCGCACCAAACATGGCAAGAACGCCGAAGAACTTCGCATCAACAATGCCGAATGTTACGAAATCAGCCAATTGCACAACCCATACTTCCGCTGTGAAGGCGCGTAGGATTGCGTAGAATGGCAAGAAGTACCACTCGGGAACGATGTGCGCAGGTGTGACCAGCGCGTTCGCTTCAATGTAGTTGTCTGGGTGGCCAAGGTAGTTGGGCATGAAGCCAACAACTGCCATGAACACAACCAGCACGATTGCCAGTGCGAACAGGTCTTTAATCACAAAGTATGGCCAGAAGGGGAGTGTGTCCCGCTCTGCTTCTTCTTTGGATGTGCGACGTACTTCAACACCAGTTGGGTTGTTGTTGCCAGTTGTGTGGAACGCCCAAATGTGAACGATCACCAGACCGGCAATGATAAACGGCATGAGGTAGTGCAGGCTGAAGAAGCGGTTCAGCGCAGGCTGACCTACAGCGGATGCACCAAGCAACCATGTTTGAATGCTTTCACCAACGAACGGGATCGCACCGAATAGGCCAGTGATAACTGCCGTACCGTGGAACGACATTTGGCCCCAAGGAAGAACGTAACCCATGAATGCTGTACCCATCATCAACAGGTAGATCAGCATGCCGATGATCCATGTCACCTCACGTGGCGCTTTGTACGAGCCATAGTATAGGCCACGGAAAATGTGGGCATACACAGCGACAAAGAACAGCGACGCACCGTTCATGTGGAAATAGCGGATCATGTGGCCGCCGTTTACGTCACGCATGATGTGCTCAACAGACGCAAACGCCATATCAACGTGCGGTACATAATGCATAACCAGTACGATGCCGGTGATGATTTGAAGTGCCAGAGTAAACGTCAGAACGATACCCCAGATCCACATCCAGTTAAGGTTCTTTGGTGTGGGAAGCATCAGCGTGTCATAAAGCAGGCCTACAACGGGAAGGCGCTTGTGCAGCCATTTCTGGCCGTCTGACTTTGGTTCATAGTGGTCGTGTGGAATTCCAGACATATGGTATCTCCCTTAACCGAGTTGGATTGTTGTTTCGTCGACAAACGATGCCGTTGGAACAGGCAAGTTGCGTGGCGCTGGACCCTTACGGATACGGCCTGCGGTGTCATAGTGTGAACCGTGGCATGGGCAGAACCAGCCGTTGAACTCACCAGCACCGTCGCCAAGAGGCACACAACCAAGGTGGGTACAAACGCCCATCATGACCAACCACTCGCCGTTTTCATCAAGAGCACGGTTTTCATCGGACGCATCCGCATCCGCAGCAAGGTTCGCGTTGTCAGCGTTCGCATCCGGCAGGGCACCAAGATCAACCGCGCGTGCTTCGGCGATTTCTTCTGGGTTACGGCGGCGGATAAACACAGGCTTACCTTGCCAAAGAACAGTGATTTGCGTGCCAGGCTCAACATCGGCCACATCCACGCGGATGGATGCCAATGCCAAAACGTCAGCACTTGGGTTCATCTGGTTGACCAATGGCCAAACGGCAGCGCCGGTAACCACAGCACCTGCGCCAGCGGTGGCGTAGTAGATGAAGTCGCGGCGGGTGCCTTGCGTATTTTCTGCGTGAGACACGATCGTGTTCTCCCCTTGTTTCCGTTAGGCGGATCGGCCGAATGGGTCGATCAAATATGAACAGGCCACAGGGAATCCTGCGGCCGCTATCGACACGCTATTTAGAACGCAGATTGCAATCCGTCCAGCACACATTGAAGTCTGCCCGCCAAACTGCTCCAGTATGTCGCACAAACATACCTGTTTTTTGCATGTGTTTACGGATTTGAAGGGAAATAGACGGGCTCTGAAGGGCTTAGCTCGTCCCACCGCTCGTATTTGTTCATGATCGATTGAAGCAGGGGCGACGCCAAAAAATCACTGAGCAATTTTTGAACGCGTGGGTAGGGCTGCTCTGCGAACCATGTCGCGTCAGTGTTCGCAAATTGCCGGATGAACGGCAGAATAGCGTAATCCGCCAGCGATGCTGTATCACCGCCAAGCCAAGGTCCCGACAGGCACGCCTCAAGCGTTGCAATAAATGTGCACGCTTTCTCGCGCTCGGCGTTGGGGTCGGTGCCCGGAAAGCGCGTTGCGTATTTCGTGCGATCAAGCGCCGATTTGAATGGCCCGTCATTGAGTGCGATTAACTCAGCATCCTCGCCTGACAGTGCACCAAGCGGATGATCTGCCAAGGCCCACTTCATTATATCAAGGCTTTCCTCAATCACCTCATCGCCAATCACCAAAACGGGAACTGTGCCTTTGGGAGATGCAGCAAGCATTGCCGCCGGCTTATCGCGTAAGATGATCTCGCGCAGCTCAACGCGGGTTTGCGATAGCGTAATCGCCAAGCGTGCGCGCATCGCGTAGGGGCAGCGCCTGAATGAATAAAGTATAGGTGTCATGCGACCAGATGTGTTGCCGTGTGCCCCACGATCACTGCCTGCACGATCTGGCTTTCTGGCTGATCTGTCTCAAAATGCACTTCGGTGAATTGTTCCGTGCGTCCCATCCTTGGGTTTTCCATCAGCACGTTGTGGGTCTGGCCCACTTGCTGGGCCAAATGCGCGTTAACCTGCGCATCGCCAGCAGCCCGCAGCCGCGCCGCACGGTCTTTGATTGCGCCACCTTGCACCGCAGGCATGCGCGCAGCAGGCGTGCCGGGGCGTGGTGAATAGGGAAAAACGTGCAGCCACGTCAGATCGCATTCCTCAACCAGCTTCAAAGAATTCTCAAACATCTCTTCGGTCTCGGTCGGAAAGCCCGCAATGATGTCTGCGCCGAAAGTCATATCGGGGCGTAGCTTGCGCGCTTCTTGGCAGAATGCGATCGCGTCACCGCGTAGGTGCCGCCGCTTCATTCGCTTGAGGATTAGATCATCCCCCGCCTGCAGCGAAAGATGCAGATGTGGCATCAGGCGTGGCTGTGTTGCGATGGCTTCCATCAAGGCCTCGTCGACCTCAATACTATCGATGCTTGAAATACGTAAACGGGGCAGGTCAGGCACCAATTTCAAAATGCGCATCACCAAGTCACCCAGTTTGGGTGCCATCGGTAAATCCGCACCCCATGAGGTCAGATCAACTCCAGTCAGAACGACCTCGTTGTATCCGCGCCCCACAAGCCGCTTGATCTGCTCAACCACCACGCCTGCGGCAACGGATCGTGAATTGCCGCGACCGTAAGGGATGATGCAAAATGTGCAGCGGTGATCGCATCCGTTCTGGACCTGCACATAGGCGCGGCTGCGTGTTCCAAAACCGTCAATCAAATGCCCTGCGGTTTCCGTAACAGACATAATGTCGTCAACTTGAACGGGCTCAACCTTACCGACAAAGTCCGCCGCAAGGCCTGACCATGTGCCAGCGTCCATTTTCTCGGTGTTGCCGATAACTGCATCGACCTCATCCATTTGGACGAAACTGTCGGGGTCAATTTGTGCGGCGCAACCGGTCACGATAACCTTGGCGTCGGGGTTTTCACGACGCAGCTTACGGATGTCTTTGCGCGCTTTGCGCACAGCTTCGGCGGTCACAGCACAGGTGTTGATGATGACTGCATCATTTAGGCCAGCACCTTGGGCCAGCTCTTTCATCGCCTCTGTTTCATAGGCGTTCAGGCGGCATCCGTGGTTTGAGAAAACAGGTGCGCTCATAAGCCCGCCAACCAATCGGCTGTTAGAACACCGTCAAAAACATGGGCTGTCGGGCCGGTCATCCACACGCCATCATCACGCCAGTCAATCACTAACGTGCCGCCATCTAGATCAATTCGCACTTTGCGTCCGGTCAATCCGCGACGATGCGCAGCAACAGCCGTGGCGCAAGAAGACGAACCAGAGGCAAGCGTGATACCTGCGCCGCGTTCCCATACGCGCATCCGCAGATGGTCAGGACCCAAAACATGGGCGACTTGGACGTTGCTGCGTTCGGGGTAAAGCGGATGGTGCTCGTGCTTATGACCAAAAGAAGCCAGATCAATTGCCTCGGCATCATCCACAAAGAAAGTGCAATGCGGGTTGCCCATGCCAGTCGCCGCAGGGCTGCCATCAATCGGAAGCGACAAAGTATCGAGCGGCTCGGCAAGCGGTACGTCGTGCCACTCAAGTTGCGGCTGGCCCATGTTGATCCATGTTTCACCGTCAACCATCACCGCCCGAAGTGCGCCGCGGTCCGTTTGAAGCGCAAGCTCTGTCACGCCCGTCATTGCCATTTCGCGCGCAGCGATACAGCGGGTCGCATTTCCGCACGCCCCAGAGGTGGACCCGTCCGAGTTGTAAAACGTCAGACGCAGCCGGTCCTCGATGACGGCCAGTTGGTCGAATCCCACGCCGCGATTCCTGTCAGCGATGGCCGCAACCAGCTTTGCAGACACCAAAGGACCACCATTACGACTGTCGATTACGACAAAATCGTTTCCGGCACCGTGCATTTTCATAAAATTGACGGGCATATGATCAGTATTTTTGGTCATTTGAGCGGATATAGGGATTTCATAATAAAAGGGAAAGAGATTCTGAAAAAACGGGGTTGACCCCATCGGAGTGTCTTTCTAGATAAGCGTCTTGTGTGGGCCCTTAGCTCAGCTGGTAGAGCGGCTGACTTTTAATCAGTAGGTCACAGGTTCGAACCCTGTAGGGCTCACCATATTACCAAGGGGTTAGCGGAAATCCCGCTGAGCCCTTTGCCTTTCAGCGAGACAAAACGGCGTAGAACTACGCTATTTAGCTGTATTGATGACTTGTTTTTGGCCTCAGAGTTAAGCACGCGCGTGCGTACGCGCCGCTGTGTTCTTGTGGGTGATTAGGCAGTTGAGCTGGTCATTAAACGGATAAGCTTGTTTTCGTGGTTGTGTGCTTTAGTGCTTTCGAATGAAAGCCGGAACGTTCATTACTGGCTGATGAGCGATACTGGCTACATCACCTTCATCAGACAAAATGCGCCTTTTCTCGCAACTGGGGCACTTTTGTCGTTCCTCTCAAGTTTTGGACAAACCTTCTTTATCTCGATCTTTGCCGGCGAAATCCGCGAGCAATATGAGCTGAGCAACGGTGATTGGGGGCTTATCTATATGATCGGAACGGCTGCCTCTGCCGCGGTAATGGTAGCCGCAGGCGGATTGGCTGACGGATACCGGGTCAAAGTTATCGGTGTCACGGTTGTCGTGCTTTTAGGGCTTTCATGCGTTCTTATGGCACTCAATCCTCTTGCCTGTCTTCTGCCGTTAGTCGTGTTTCTGCTTCGTTTCTTTGGCCAAGGTATGACGACTCATGTTGCTAGTGTCGCGATGTCCCGTTGGTTTATCGCGACACGCGGGCGTGCTCTAGCGGTAGCAGCAATGGGGTTTATGTTAGGGGAGGCTGCCCTTCCCCTAGTTATGGTTTGGCTCAAATCGCAGGTTTCTTGGTACTTGATCTGGATAGGTTGCGCAGCCTTTTGTTTCTTTATGGCACCCGTTTTGTTTCGTCTTTTGTGGCTTGAACGGACACCACAATCTGTTGCTAACAAGGACCAGTCACTCGGCTTGTTTGGCAAACATTGGACGCAAAATGAGGCCCTTAGTCACCCTTTGTTTTGGGCAATGGCCCCAGCGGTGATGTCTTGTTCGGGTTTCGGAACAGCGTTCTGGTTTCATCAAGTTCATTTTGCTGAGATAAAAGGTTGGTCTCACCTTACTCTCGTAGCTGTGTTCCCTCTCGGTACAATCACATTGTTCATTTCTACTGTTGTTTACGGCTGGCTTGTGGATCGGGTTGGCGCTGTGCGTTTGCTCCCCTTTTACCTGATGCCGTATGTTGTTGCCTTTATCTTGCATTGGTACGCACCTTCGTTGGGCTGGACTGCATTAGCCGTTATCTTGATGGGCGCCGCTGGGGGAGGGCAGGCTACGTTGTTGAACGCATGTTGGGCTGAGTTTTTTGGTACGCTTCACCTTGGCTCCATAAAAGCGGCTGCAATGGCGCTGATGGTCTTGGGGTCAGCGATTGGGCCGGGCTTAAGTGGCTGGCTCATCGATATTGGGATTGGATTTGAAGCTCAGATGCTTGGCTATTCGGCAACCTTTTCGATTGCTGCAATCCTGTTAATTTATCCGGTGGCCGTCGCACGACGATCAGTGCACATGCAATAACAGATATCTCCACCACCTCGCTGTCTAGTATCAGATGTGTGTCATCACGCAGCTGCCGCATGTCTCGCTCCTCACAGCAACACTACGGCAGGCTGCACTAACAAGTCTACGGAAGTGTGTATTTGGGAGAGGGGCCGTTGGCTGCGTTCTGCAATGAAGTTGCCTATGCGGACAAAGCTGCCCTCAACAATTCTCGGCCCAAAGTCCGCTTTACGCCCAAGCCTTAATAGTTAATCTGAACATAACGGTTCATTTGGATTGAGGATACTATGCATAGAGTCGGGTTGATCGGTTACGGTGCTATGGCAAGTTTTGTTGCTAAACATCTTTCCGATAGCTCTTGGAAGTTGACCCATTGCATCGCGCGAAAAGGACGAGAAGCCGCGGCACACGCGGCCGTCGGCGATGAAGTTTCAATTTTTTATGGTGCGGATGACATCGACATCTTGCCCGATCTTATCGTTGATTGTGCAGGGCATGTCGGGCTGAAGGCGCATGGCGCGGCATTTTTGCGTAGGGGCGTTCCCGTAGTGAGCGCGTCACTTGGCGCATTGGCAGATGTTAAAATCTATGAATGCTTGAAGACCGCTGCGCAGATCGGCAACTCTCAATTACAAATGGTGTCGGGGGCCATTGGCGCACTGGATGCGCTGTCTGCGGCAAATATCGGCGGTTTGAAGAGCGTTGTCTATACGGGAAGAAAGCCACCTGAAAGTTGGCGAGGTACGCCAGCAGAAGATGTTGCATCTCTTGATAACCTAGAGGAAGCGATAACCCATTTTGAAGGTTCAGCTAGAGACGCAGCGCTGCGTTACCCAAAAAACGCCAACGTCGCGGCCGCAGTTGCCTTGGCCGGCATCGGTTTTGACAAAACGCAAACATGTTTGATCGCGGACCCGAAAGCGCAAGGAAACACGCATCATATTGCAGCTTGCGGTGCATTCGGATCGTTTGAGTTTTCGATTTCGGGTGTAAGTCTACCCGATACGCCGCGCACATCTGCACTTGCTGCGATGAGTGTCGTTGATCGGATTTTTCGTCAAAGTGAACCAATGGTTATTTAACGCTTACCGCGATACCATCGGTTTCACTAAAAGCAACCAATCATACACAGCGCAGCATCAAACACTTTGGGCTTAAAGCTGCCATTCGCCGCGCCTAAGGTGAATGCCCGCTCAAGGTGAAAAGCCAGCCAACGCATAATCTGTGTTCCCAAACCATGTTCGTCCAAAACTCCGCTAACACATTGTTTGCAACGCAGCAGCAGCCAGCACAGTGTTCAACACCGTAGTTCAGTGCTCAAAATAGTCTGCAACGCGGCAGAAAATATGTTTTTTGAAATATACAATTTAAGTGTCAGATGGCTATAATCAGAAGCTTGTTATTTATTGGCAGAAGTTGCCTCGATCAGCAGTTTCGATATTGCTGCAGTTGACTGAGGGTTTTGTCCAGTTACCAAACGGCCGTCACGAACTGCGTGACTTGTAAAGTTGTCACTGCATTCAAACTTGGCACCTAATTCACGCAATCTGCTTTCGAGTAGGAATGGCTCTATCCCAACAAGACCAATTTGAGCCGTTTCTGAGTCTGTGAAGCTGTTTAGTTTTAAACCTTTGACAAGCGGTTCTCCGTCGGGACGTTTGGCTTTAAGTAGACCAGACGGACCATGGCAAACAGCACCGATTACAGCACTCGCTGCCCATGCATCGCTTACAATCTTACCGATGGTGTCCGTATCAAAGTCCCACATTGTGCCATGACCACCGGCCAAAAAAATACATTGGTATGAAGCGCCATCAATTTTTTCCGCCTTTATCGTGTTGCGAAGTTTTTCCATCGCCTCTTTATCCTCCATAAAGCGCGCAACCATTGGAGGACGTTCAGCTGGCTCGACTAAAGTCTTAGGGTCTGGAGGGGCTTCGCCGCCTTCGACCGATGCTATATCTACCTTAAATCCGGCATGAGTTAATGCCCAGTATGGTGCTGCCATCTCATCATAGTAGAAGCCCGTTCCTCGACCTGTTGTGCCAAGTTCGGTGTGCGAGGTAAGAACAATCAGTGCCCTGTTTTCAGTTTTCATTATTTATTGCCATCCCTAACTAACATTTTCAAACTAGCCTTCTCTTTGTATCTCTGACTTTAACGGCATCGACCAACTGCGGATGTTCAGCGAATGACTTGGGCATGTGCTCAGGGTGGCGACCCAGTTGATTATGAATTGCAACCATTTTGGTCTACTGACTATGCTTCTGATCACTTTTACGAAAATCAAGCACTAGAGTGCTGGATTTCCTTGGGTAACGCAGCGACAATTTCTGCTAACGCAGACGTAGCGATAAAAGATGCATTCCGCAATGACGGCACCAACCCTATTGGGCCTCTTAGCCGGGACAGCTCGGTCTCAGGCACACCTCGTTCGCGCAAGGTGTCGCGGCGCATATCGTGGGTTCGACGACTGCCCAGGCTCCCGATAAAAACCGCATCCGTGGTCAGGGCAGCTTGCAACAGACCCGGTTCCCAATCATGGTCATGAAACAACGTCAAAAAGGCGGCGTATTTGTCGAGCATCTCCATGCCATCCGCCTGCTGAAGCGACACTAGATGAACCGGGGGCTGGCTTGCCAGCTGCTCAACGGCGGCCAAATCCGTCGTATCGGGTGACAAAAGGCAGATATCAAATCCCGCGGCGCTACCGGCCTGTGCGACCGAGCGAAATATCGCACCTCGTCCGGCAAGACAGAGGCGGAATCGTGGCATGTACGTGAACGCTGTAGACCGACCTTCCACGGCAAATTGCAGAGTTGCAGGGCGACGCGCAGCGAAGTCGGCATTCGCTGCTAGAATGGCGCTGACGTCCGGGGTTGGATTGATCAGTACGTCCAACGCGCCGCCGCAGGGCAGTTTCAGATCAGCAAACCGCGACCCATTACCGTAGCTAATTAGCCTTTTGTCACCCGACTCCAATGCGGCCATTGCATGGATATGAATGTCCCGGTCAATGCAGCCATTAGACAAGTAGCCGTGCATTTCGCCGCTTGCCACTACCAACGCAAGTGACCCAACCTCACGGGCTGCGCCGCCTTCTATAGCAAGCGACGTAATCAGGGCAAACGGATGTTCACGCCCGATCAAATCTGCTGCGGTGGCAATTATATCTGACGCATGCTCAGCGTAGGTCAGCACTTTATGTGGTAGCTTCTGCATCAAACACATTCGCAAGGGATTTGAAGAACTTTGAAGCGAGCTTTTTCGCAGTGCTTTGAATCAGACGGCTGCCTAGTTGTGCCAATTTCCCACCAATGTCTGCCTTCGCGTCATACCGCAAGGTTGTGGTGCCATCATCGTTCGCTGTTAGGGTCACATCCGCACCACCTTTCGCATGGCCTGCGGTTCCGCCGGAGCCTTGTCCTGTTAGGGAAAATGCATCCGGAGCACCGGAAGTGTCCAATTCAACATTGCCACCGAAACGGGCTTTTACTGGGCCTACTTTGAGCAAAACCTTGGCTTCCAGTTCAGTGGCTGAGTGTTTGATCAGCTCTTCACAGCCCGGAATGCACTGCTGTAAGATCTCTGGGTCGTTCAAGGCAGCATATACCTGCTCTTTAGAAGCGTTGATAATGATCTCGTCTGCGAGGTTCATGAGGATGTCCTTTTTCTCAACAACAGGGGAATTTGATGGATGCAAGTGTTTCGGCTTGTTCTGGCGTCATCGCAAATTTGCGGCGCAGTCGTCCGATGAAAGTTCTGATTTTTTTCATAAGATAGCCTCCTGATGGTGCGTCGCCAGTGCTGAATACTCCGCTGGCGTGTCGACGTCGGCATAAAATCCGGGATCCGAGAGCGGTAAAAACCTCACATGCTCGGGATATTCACGGGTGAATTTTTTGCAGCCAGGTGCACGAGGGTCCATCAACAATCGGGCACGGAGCCTGTCTGGAACAACAATAGGGTTCCCGCGTTGCCCTTCATGTTGAGGAATAGCGATCTTCGCGGGGTCTTCAGCCGAGTGCGCTTTCAATAGTACCTCTAAATTAGAGGGGGTTAGTGATGGTTGATCTCCCAGTCCGATGAAGAACCGGTCACACCGCGCTAGCATTTGCAACCCGCAGGCCACAGACGTTGCCTGTCCCTGTGCGTAATCAGGATTAAAATGAATCTTCGCAGGGATGTCTTTCAACGCAGCTGTGATCAGGTCTGCCTGATGCCCAACGACAACGCAGATCGGGCGTTGTGTTGCCGAATGATACATCATTACGGTACGACGTATCATGGGAATCCCACCGATCGGTAAAAGCAGTTTGTTACGATCGCCCATCCGGCGTGACAGGCCGGCAGCTAGCACTATTGCACCGGTCTCACTCATAGGTTTGCACCACAACGGACCGACGGACCTTTACCAGTTCGGCCAAAATTGAAAGTGCGATTTCCTCGGGTGTGACCGCCCCCAAATGAAGGCCTGCGGGTGCGCTGACATTACCTATCAACTGACGATCGATGCCTGCCGCCGCCAGTTTTTCCGACAAAGTTGCGTATTTGCGCGCACTGCCGACAAAAGCCACATAGGATGCCCCGCACGACAGCGCCGCCTTCAGCACATCCAGATCACCTTGCCCTTGGGTTGCAACAACAATGAAAAGTGCTGAATAGGGGGACCCACCGGTGGAGGTCGGGACTGAACGTTCAACTGTCCAGTTGAACTGCGGCGCAAGATCGCCCAGTGCTTGCGCGACAGGGGATGCACCGACAACAACCAATTGTGGCATCGGGATGCACGGTTCAATGAAGATATCGATTGTACCTTTGGAAGGACAACCATTTTGAGCATAGCGTGTGCCATCAACTTCATCCCCGGCAGCAACGCCTTTTTCAGCAAGCCGCTCCTCGGGAGTAACTGACACAAGTTGTGGCTTGCCGTCGTGCAAGGCTAGGCTGGTGGCATTTTTAACAGCGGTGCGTGTGCATCCACCGCCTAGCCAGCCGTGCAATATAGTTCCGTCTGCACCCAGCAGGGCCTTGGCGCCGGGTTTAGCCGCCGTTGAGCCTGCTGTACGTACGATCGTTGCGAAGGCAAACGGTTCTTGTTTGGCCCTTAGGGTTTCCGCTACTTTGGCCATATCGGATGAGAAAAATTCTGCGGGGGTCATAGAGCTCCTAGCTCCCGTTCAAGAGCTGCCAGATCGGCCAATGTGTTTGCCGCATTGAACAAGTCCAAATGAGGCAAAGCCGCAGCCATCCCTTCCGCAATAGGCGTGTAATCTGCCCATCCTTTGAGCGGATTTAGCCAGATAATTTTGCAGCCGCGTTTCTTGAGTTTGGCAAGGGCTGCATTCATGATTGCTGGTGGGTCGGTGTCATACCCATCAGACAGGATCAGAACCACGCTGCGTCCATCTACAAAGCGTCGCGCATAGGTGCTTGCGAATAATTCAAGCGACTTGCCGATCTTGGACCCTCCGCCAAAACCATCGGCCATAAGTGACATACGCCCGATCGCTCGCATCGCATCATTGTCGCGGAGTGCCTCGGTAATACGGATCAGGCGCGTGTGAAACAAGTAAGCATCTGCGGCAGTGTCGGCGCGCAGTAAACCAGCCACGAAGGCCAAGAAAATTTGGGAGTAAACAGTCATAGAGCCCGACACATCGCAAAGGGCCACGATCTTACGAGTCCGATCGGGGCGATGCTTGCGCATCAAACGGATGGGCTCGCCCCCTGTTGCAAGGCTGTGACGAATGATCTTGCGGAAGTGCAGGCGGTCTCCCTTTCGGGCAGCGATGCGCCTCCGCGACCGCCGGTCGCGGAGGGCAGCACCAAGTCGGCGGGCGACTGCTTCTGCCTCTGCAATCTCATCGGGACGTACAAGATCACGCAGATCTCTGCGGGATAGGTTCCGCGTGTCAGTCGCGATCAGTTTGCCAGTGCCGTCGCTGTCTGCCGCGCCATTGTCACCATCAGGGGCATTTGCAGAACCCGCAGAACTCGCCTCACTTCCTTTTGCGTCACGTGATGAATGTACATCGTCACTTGCGCTGTTTGACTTGGTAGGGATAACCTTTTGTTTTACCCGCCCTGCGTCCATCCAATAGCTGTCAAACAGAACATCGAAGTGCGCGATCTCATCTTTACAGCCCGTACAAACGGCCCTCAGCGCACGGCGGCTGTCCTCGGGGGCGATTGCCTCAACTGCGGTGAGCGCTTCCAGCGCAGTCGCAGCCTCTGCCACGCCAATGCGTAGACCATTGTCCCGCAGATGGTCCACAAAACCTGCGACCCGCGCGGCGGGCCCCGGATCGCGTCCAGCAAAGCGGGTGACACGGGTCATGCGGCACGCCCTGCAATGCGGCCCGCGACCTCTGGCGTAATCTGGGCTTGGTCGATTTGGGTTTTAAGCAGCGTCGTGAGGGTCGCCTGCAAGATCGCAGGATCATCAGTGAGATCCGCAATGCCGAGCCCCATTAACGCTGCTGCAAAGTCGAGCATTTCGGCAATACCAGGCGTTTTCTCAAGCTCTTCCTCGCGCAGTTTCTGTACAAAGCCAATGATTTGCGCGCCCAAGTGTGCCTCAACTTCGGGGCAACGTGATTTGAGGATCGCAAGCTCTGTCTGGCGGTCGGGATATGCGACGTAGGTGTAAAGGCACCGTCGACGCAGCGCGTCTGATAGATCGCGGGTGCCGTTGGATGTCAGGATCACGATGGGTCGTGATCTTGCTGTAATCGTGCCAAGCTCGGGGATTGAGATTTGAAAGTCTGATAGGATTTCGAGCAGATAAGCCTCGAATTCCTCATCCGCACGGTCAATTTCGTCGATCAGCAAGACGGGTGGCGTTTCTTGGCTGATGGCAGCCAACAAGGGACGTTCCAACAGGAATTCACGCGAAAATATGCGGTTTTCAACAGCCTTTCCGGTTTCCCCGTCCTCAGCAGAGGCGCGAATGGCCAGCAATTGCCGCTGGTAGTTCCACTCGTAGATCGCCTGCGATGCGTCCAGTCCTTCGTAGCATTGCAACCGGATCAGGTCGGTACCGCGGGTGGCTGCCAACGTGCGTGAAACATCTGTCTTGCCGACACCTGCCGCCCCTTCAAGTAACAATGGGCGACCCAGCGTCAACGCCAAATGCAGTGCGACCGCGAGATCATCAGAGGCTACGTAACCCTCGCCCGCCAGGGCAGTTTGTAAATCTGTCCAGATCATGGGTGTGTCCGTGGGGGTTGCCCCCCACGTCCTTTCCTAGTCGTGAAGACCAAGGTCATTAGCGGTTTTCCAAATTCGCCAATGGTCATGCGGCATATTAGTGTGCGTGTTGCCAAACGGACGGAACGCATCCTGCACGGCGTTTGAGAAACACGGCACGCCTCCGACATGTGGGCTTTCACCCACGCCTTTGGCACCTATTGGATGGTGCGGGGAAGGCGTCACAGTAAAGTCGGTCTCGTAGTTTGGAACCTCCCAAGCCGTCGGCAGGAAGAAGTCCATAAGAGTGCCCGTTTTGCAGTTGCCCATATTGTCATAGGCAATTTCTTGACCCAATGCGACGGCAAGTGCCTCTGTCAGACCACCATGCACCTGACCTTCGATGATCATTGGGTTGATCCGTGTGCCGCAGTCATCCAACGCATAGAAGCGGCGGATTTCTGTAACACCTGTATCAATATCGATGTCCATTACGCAAACGTAAGCGCCGAACGGGTAGGTCATGTTAGGCGGATCGTAGTAGCTGACCGCTTCCAATCCTGGCTCGATCCCCGGGATAGCCTGATTGTACGCGGCAAAAGCGATTTCCTTCATCGTTTTGAACTTTTCAGGCGCACCTTTGACGACAAACCGATCTACATCGAACTCTACATCGTCGTCGTGAACTTCAAGCAGGTAAGCTGCTATCATTTGCGCCTTGGCGCGGATTTTGCGCCCTGCCATTGCCGTGGCTGCACCCGCTACAGGGGTTGATCGTGACCCGTAAGTGCCAAGCCCGTACGGCGCAGTATCGGTATCGCCCTCTTCAATTGTGATGCTATCGGCAGGCAATCCAATCTCAGACGCGAGGATCTGCGCAAACGTGGTCGCGTGCCCTTGCCCCTGAGATATAGTTCCCAAACGCGCAATAGCAGAACCCGTCGGGTGAATGCGGATTTCGCAGCTGTCGAACATGCCAAGGCCAAGGATATCGCAGTTTTTCACCGGGCCAGCGCCCACGATTTCAGTGAAAAATGAAAGACCAATACCCATCAGCTTGCGTGTTTTACCGGCTTTAAAGTCTTCGACGCGTTGCGCCTGCTCCGCACGAAGCCCGTCGTAGTCGACGGTTTTGAGCGCTTTATCCCATGCGGTATGATAGTCGCCGCTGTCATATTCCCAACCAAGCGCGGCGGTATACGGGAACTGCTCCTTCTTGATGAAGTTTATCCGGCGCAACTCTGCTGCGTCCATGTCCAGCTTGATCGCCAGGACTTCGATCATTCGTTCGATGAAGTACACAGCCTCTGTCACACGGAACGAACAGCGGTAGGACACACCTCCAGGGGCCTTGTTGGTATAGACGCCATCGACTTCCAGATAGGCGGTCGGGATGTCGTAGGATCCTGTGCAGATGTTCATAAATCCGGCGGGGAACTTAGTCGGATCAGCACATGCGTCAAACCCGCCATGGTCAGCTGTTACGTGACATTGCAGGCCGGTGATTTTGCCCTCGGGTGTGGCCGCGATTTTGCCGGTCATATGATAATCCCGCGCGAAGGCGGTGGTCATCAGGTTGTCCATCCGGTCCTCAATCCACTTTACTGGCTTGCCAGTTACAATGGACGCTACGACGGAACATACGTAGCCGGGGTATGCCCCTACCTTGTTGCCAAACCCGCCGCCAATGTCGGGTGAGATCACCCGGATATTGTGCTCTTCAATGCCCGAAATAAGGCTAACGACCGTGCGGATCGCATGGGGCGCTTGGAACGTACCCCAAAGTGTCAATTTGCCGTTGACCTTGTCCATTGATGCCACGCAGCCGCACGTCTCAAGAGGGCACGGATGCGTACGGTGGTAGTACATTGATTCTTCGGCCACGACCTCCGCGTTGGCGATAACTTCTTCGGTTGGGTCTTTGTCGCCGGCGTCCCATGTGAAGATGTGATTTGCGTGTTTACGCGGTCCATGCGCTCCATCAGGGATTGAGCCATCTTCTGCAACTAGATCTTCACGCAAAACGACTTCGGATTTTAGGGCCTCAAACGGGTTCACAAGAACGGGAAGTTCTTCATAATCCACTTCGACTAGCTCAATCCCATCTGCGGCGGCGTAGCGGTCTTCGGCGACGACGTAGGCAACTTCCTGACCTTGAAACAGGACTTTGCCATCGGCCAAGACCATCTGTTTGTCCCCCGCCAGCGTGGGCATCCAGTGCAAGCCAAGAGGCTCTAGATCAGCCGCGGTCAACACCGCCAGAACGCCAGGAACTTTGAGCGCTGCTTCAGTGTTGATCGACTTAATCCGAGCGTGGGCATAGGGTGAACGGACAAAATCACCAAACAGCATTCCGTCCAGTTTCAGGTCATCAACGTAGTTGCCCTTGCCTTGCGTGAAGCGGGCGTCTTCTACCCTCTTTCGTGAACAGCCCATCCCCTTAAGGTTATCGACCCGTTCTTCGCGTGTGGTTTCGTCCTTCATTCTGCGGCCTCCTTGGCTGCATTCATCTCGGTGGCCGCGGCCTGAATGGATTTCACAATGTTCTGGTAGCCCGTGCAGCGGCATATGTTGCCAGCCATGCCAAAACGGATTTCTTCCTCGGTTGGATTCGGGATTTCTTCAAGCAGCTTGGTCGCGCGGGTGATCATCCCTGGAGTGCAGTAACCGCACTGCAATCCGTGGTGTTCCTTGAACGCTTCTTGCAGCGGGTGCAGATCGTCCGGGCCGCCGAGGCCTTCGATAGTCGTGATCTCAGACCCTTCTGCCTGTACCGCAAACATTGTGCATGATTTCACGGACTTGCCGTCAATGGTGACGGTACAAGCCCCGCAGTGGGATGTCTCGCAACCGATGTGCGGACCTGTGATGTTGAGCCGTTCGCGCAGCGTGTAGATCAACAGTTCGCGTGGCTCAGCGAGGAATTCCTCCTGCTTGCCATTCACAGTCAACGTGATGTGTTTCTTCTTCGACATGAGTAGGTCCTCCCTTAAGCCCGCGACCAAGCTAGTTCGATTGTGCGGCGAAGAATAACGCCAGCCACGTGGTTCTTGAACGCGACGGGGCCGCGGTTGTCTTCGGATGGATCAATGTCACCCAACATCGCGGTGACGGCCGCTTTTAGCGCGGCATCGTCCACGGAGGTGCCTACCAAAGCGGCACCAGCGGCCTCCGAATAGATCGGAGTATCGCTAAGGTTAGTCATCGCAACAGAGGCGGACACACAGGTATCGCCCTCCTTTACAATCATTACCGCTGCTGCAGCAGTGGCATAGTCACCGATTTTGCGTTTTTGTTTTTGATACGCATATCCGCCTTTGGGCAGTGGAAGCGTAACACCTGTCATAACCTCGTCGTCTTCGCGGGCCGTCATGTAGGCAGCTTCGTAAAATTCACGGGCTGGAATGCTGCGTTCACCGTCAGCTCCGACAAGCGTGAATGTTGCGTCCAGGCACTGCATCAGGCCGGGCATATCGTTACCGGGATCACCATTTGCAACGTTACCGCCGACAGTCCCCATATACCGAACTTGTGGGTCTGCAATTTGCAAGGCAGCCTCAGCGAGGATCGGGGCGGCAGCGCTCAAGGCCGCGTTGTCAATGATGTCATGCTGCGTAACCATGGCACCAATGCTGATGCTTTCTGTACCAACGTCGATATCAGCCATTCCCCCGACGTCCTGCAGGTCGATGAGGTGCGGTACATCCGCCATGCGTAGTTTCATCATGGGGATAAGACTATGTCCGCCAGCCATGACGCGCGCATCGTCACCATGTTCCTCAAGGATCGAGAGCACGCCCGCCATGTCCTTAGGTCTATAATATTCAAAATCAGCTGGAATCATTGGCAACCCTCCTTGTAACGATTGACTAACTTCTTGGAGGAGAAGGGCACACAGTCACATGCGCTGGCTTTAGATAATGAATGAAAAACAGGTATTCTACACGAAATGCGCCTTAGGTTGCACGAATTGCGCCAACCTGCGGTGCCAAGGCGTCCTGAATCGATTTCAGCTTTGACCGACTTACGGGCGCAGGGGGGAGATTGGAGCCCATAAAGACGCAGCGTCCATTGTCCTTACCGCGTTCAAAGCGCGAGACGCGGTCAGGGTTCACCAAATAGCTGCGATGCGTTTGTAGGAAGCCACGCGGTACTAGCCGCTTGCTCGCTTCTGTGACAGGCCAAACGCAAAATAGCCGTTCGGTGTCTGTGTAGACTTGGGTATAGTGACCGTCCGCGCGGACAAATGAAACCTCTTCGGGCGAAATGAAGACTTTCCTGCCATTGCGTTCGCATGGAATTTGCAGTCTGCCGACCGTGGTTTGAGCTACGTCAGACGCAGTCGACTTGGCACTCTTAGGGGCGACGATGTAAGTCACACTTACCCACAAACACGCACCAAAAATCAAAAAGCTGAAGAATATTACACCAAGCGCTAGTGTCTCATTGCTCATCGAAGGCCCGAACTCTGCCCCGCTTGGCACTGCGACAAAACTGGTGCGCGCTATCGCAAAGAAATGCACCGAACAAACGGCAACCGCAAAACACAACGTTCCCAAAGCGATGTTGCGATTGGTTCTTTCCCCGTAGGCTATCCAAAAGGCTAACACGCAAAGTCCAATTGCCACGATGGATGACGCCCCAATGCCCAGCGGCGTGTAAATCGCGCGGCAGAGTTCCAAACCAGCCATGCCGATGAAATGCATCACCAATATACCTATTCCCACAATCCCACCCGCGACTGAGATTGTGAGGGGAGTCCGCTCTGCAAAATGCAGAAGGATCAAGGCCCCGCCGACAATCAGTATTGCTGTCATTGCAGACACTAGCGTGATCGCTGCATCGTAGTAGAAGAGAATTGGAAGCTGCAGGCCCAGCATTGCAACGAAGTGCATCGCCCAGATTCCACCTCCAAGCGAGATAGAAGCCATCGCAATCAGAGCCTTCTTTTGAAACACTGGTTTCGTCGACAGCTCACGCGTTAATGACAAGCCTGTAAAGCCTGCCGACAATGCGACGACACAGGCTAAGACAACTAGAAAGGCATCGTGATCAACCTTGAGGGAGTTCATCCTGATAATCTGCCTAATAAACGCGCACTTGGCAAACGAGATTTTGCAAGACAGCGTTTGAGTAACGTGTTCATCAGAAGCGGTTTATGACTGCCGAGCCATTACCCCCCATTTTCCGAAGGAATATGACCAAATCAAGCACGCCCCTTTGAAGGAAATCCCGTGGCCGGATAGTCCTCCGACCCACGCGTCAGTTGTCAAATCTATGCCGCAGTTTGCCTTAATGACTGTTTTCGCTGCCTTAAAGTAGCATTGAGCCTTGCAAATTTGTGGAATATTTTTTTGCGGCAGACTGAACCAAGGTCCGCAGTAGGCTTCCTCTCTCCTGCACTCGATGCCGCTGCAAGGCATTCCACTTCTTCACATAATGCTGCTACGACTGTTCCAAACAACCTTTGGATCACAGCTTTATGACCGTTCGCTTCTTCTCTGACAAAACGCGTCCCATTCATATGGGGCCATACCCCTCAGAGCTTTTGGCGCGGGGCGAGCAGCCGATGTTGCGCGGTGTTCCAGAGCAGACCCAACTGACGTTCACGTCTGATAAGCCGCATTCTGTCATCAATGCCATGCGCGAACATCAAGCAATGCTAGATGCCATCCGTGACGGGCTGATTAATCGCGGACAAAGTGACATCCCATCGGATATTCAAGAGCGCACGGATCACCTTAAGGCCTTTGGCTTTTTCAATGATGCAGCCGCTGTCGGTATTTGCTGCATCACGGATACGGACCGCCTTGAGGTGCCGTTCCGCAACCCTGACATCAACCGCTTGACCCATGACCTGCAAACGCGGCAAACCAAATCGCTGGCATCGGGTATTGATATGATCATGGCCGATCTAAAAGACTCGGTCCAAGCGCCCGCGACCTCAATTGATGATCACACCCACGCCATTGTTTTTCTGTACGAAAATCCGCGGGATATTTTGCCGGATGAAATTGGTACAGAATGGATTGAGGGCGCCTATGCCCACCGCGCGGCTTTGCTGGCGGCTGAGTCTGCGACTGTCATTGCCAATTACTTACGCGTTTTGGGGCATTCGGCGCGCGCGCATACGGCCAGCACAAGTGATGTGGACCTTGGCCGTCTTTCGGTCAGCGCCGGTCTTACAACTATCGAAAATGGTGCGCTGACCCATCCTTATGTTGGCACGCGGTTTGGTCTGGCTGTTGTGACAACCTCGCTTGATCTTGCGGTTGATCGCCCGCTTGTCCCGTTGGCCGAGCAACCCAAAAGTGCGTTTGGCATCCGTTGGAAACTGGGCACAAAATCCGCGAAAAATGCATTGAACGCGGCGCCTTTTGCCAAGCGGCGCTTTGTAGATGGGGCACATCCGTTCGAGACACTGAAACGTGTAGATGATCCTACAACTTACATTGACGAAGCGCGGGTGGCGCGCGTTCCAAAGCGCACAGATATGTTTGCGCGTGCGCAGTTCGGCGATATGGGCAAGCCGCTGCAAAAGCCCTCTACGGGTGGCTTGTATGTGCGAAAATCTGCTCCGTCATCGGCGCAGCGCCGTGCGCTTGGGGCGTTTGTTCTGTTGCAAGACGGTGTGCCAGCAGCGGAAAAAGCGCAGCTAAGCCCGGCTGAGGCCGCCAATTTGGTGAAAGCCACCAGTTACTTTTTGGGCGTCGACGCTGTTGGCATTTCGCGCTGCCCTGATTGGACGTGGTATTCACACGATGCAACGGGTGCACCGATCACGCCCACCCACGATCAGGCAATTTCGATGATTGTTGATCAGGGCTATCCGTCGATGGAGGGGTCGTCGGGGGATGATTGGATCGCGGTTGCACAATCCATGCGCGCATATTTGCGGTTCTCTTTGTTGGGCGGTGTGTTGGCCAAACAAATCCGTAATCTTGGGTATTTCGCCAAGGCCCACACGGTGATGGACGGTGAGGTATTGCAGCCGCCGCTGTTGCTTTTGGCAGGGTTGGGCGAGGTCAGCCGCATTGGTGAAGTTATCCTTAACCCATTTTTGGGGCCGCGCCTGAAGTCTGGTGTGGTAACCACGGACCTGCCGCTTAGTCACGACAAGCCGATTGATTTCGGGCTGCAGAACTTCTGTAACGCGTGCAACAAATGTGCGCGTGAGTGTCCAAGCGGGGCGATCACCGCAGGACCAAAACTGATGTTCAATGGCTATGAGATTTGGAAATCTGACAGCCAGAAATGCACAACTTACCGCGTCACAACACCGGGTGGCGCGATGTGCGGTCGCTGTATGAAAACTTGCCCGTGGAACCTTGAGGGGGTCTTCAAGGAAAAGCCATTCCGGTGGGCCGCGGTGAATGTACCAAAGGCAGCACCGTTATTGGCAAAACTTGATGATGCAGTTGGTAATGGCGGTTTGAATAGCGTCAAAAAGTGGTGGTGGGATCTCGAAATTACCGAGGACGGCGGCTACCGCCCTACGGATAAACCGGTCAATGCGCGTGATCTGCAAAAGGATCTTGATCTGAAATACGAAGACCAAACCCTTGCGGTTTATCCGGCCAACCTTGCGCCCCATCCCTATCCGTATCCGTTTGAGATGGACCGAGAGGCAGGGATCAAAGCATACCGCGATATGATCACTGCAGATGCCTATAAGGCCAAGCTGGCGGCCGGCGAAATGGCCGAGGTTGCGCATACCTACACCGCCGATGGGGACAGCCCTGTGATTGAGATGCGCCTTTCAAAAGTCGATAAGATGACGGCGGATATTACGAAATATGAATTCACTGCCGCAGACGGCGCGCCCCTTCCTGCGTGGCAGGCTGGTGCGCATTTGGACGTGTTGGTATCACCGGAATACCTTCGCCAGTATTCCATGTCTGGTAATCCCGCTGACAGAACCACCTATCAAATTGGTGTGCTGCGCGAGGATGACGGCCGCGGGGGATCTAAGCTGATGCACCGCATTTTTGAAGAAGGCCGCAGGGTCTTTGTATCGCCCCCCATCAACCACTTTGCCCTTCAGCAGACAGCACAGATGACGCTTTTGTTCGGTGGCGGGATTGGCATTACGCCGATGATCGCAATGGCCCATGAATTACATGCCGAAGGCCGCCTGTTTGCGCTGCACTACTCTGGCCGCACGCGCGCTGCGATGGGGTATCTGGATGATCTGGCAAATGCGCCATGGGCCAGCCATGTACATCTACACATCACTGATGAAGGTACGCGGGTTAAACTGGATGAAAGCATCCCCGCCTATGAACAGGGAATGCACATCTATACCTGCGGCGGTGAGGCTTACATGAAGTCTGTCATTCAATCTGCTGCGGCGCGGGGCTTTCCAGAAGAAGCGCGGCATCTAGAGTATTTCAGTGTGCCAGAGCAGCCCGATTACGTGAATGAGCCGTTTGCCATTAAGCTAGATGACGGGCGCACGCTTGTGGTGCCCAAAGATAAAACGGCGGCGGATGTCCTTAATGAAAACGGTATCCGTGTTGATGTGAAATGCTCGGACGGCATTTGTGGCGTGTGTAAATGCGGCGTGAAAAGCGGTGATGTTGAACACCGTGATTTTGTGCTGTCAAAAGCACAGCGCGCAGACACAATTATTTTGTGCCAGTCGCGCGCTGCTGAAAAAGATGGGGTGCTAGAGATTGATCTTTAGATCAATCCTGCGCGGCCATGCCTGCTTCGGCCTCAATTTGCTTGCGTGATTTACGCTCGCGCTCGGTTGCGGACTTTAGCTGACCACATGCGGCCATGATGTCCTCGCCGCGGGGTTTGCGCACTGGGCTTGAGTAGCCTGCGTTGTAAACAATATCGGCGAACGCACGAATGCGGTTGTTCGACGAACGTTCATAAGGTGCCCCGGGCCATTCGTTGAATGGGATCAAGTTGATCTTGGCGGGGATGCCTTCGATCAATTTTACCAAGCGGTGCGCATCTTCGTCACTGTCGTTCACACCCTTGAGCATCACATATTCAAACGTAATCCGCTCAGAGTTGCTTGCCTTTGGGTAAGCGCGCAACGCATCCAAAAGCGCCTCGATGTTCCACCGCTTGTTGATTGGCACAAGGCTGTCACGGATGGGGTCGGTGGTAGCGTGAAAGGACACTGCCAACTGACAGCCAATTTCTTGGGCGGTGCGGGCAATCTCTGGCACCACGCCGCTGGTCGACAGAGTGATGCGGCGGCGTGACAGCTGGATGCCCTCTGGGTCCATCGCAATCTTCATCGCGTCGCGGACGTTCTCAAAGTTGTAAAGCGGCTCACCCATGCCCATCAGAACGATGTTCGACAGCAATCGCCCTTCAACGTGCTTTTCACCCGGTGTTGGCCATTCTTCCAGATCGTCCCGAGCCATCATAACTTGGCCGATAATTTCACCCGCGGTCAGGTTACGGACAAGCTTTTGCGTACCCGTATGACAGAATGAACACGTCAGCGTGCAGCCAACCTGTGAGCTGATGCACAAGGTGCCGCGATCGGTTTCGGGGATATAAACCACCTCAACCTCGTGGCTGCCTGCGATACGTACCAACCACTTGCGGGTGCCGTCGTTGCTGACTTGCTTTGAGACAACTTCGGGGATCTCGATTACGAAGTTCTCTGCAAGTTCGGCGCGGTATGCTTTGGACAGGTTTGTCATCGCATCAAAATCGCGCACGCCCCATTGATAGAGCCACTGCCAAATTTGGCCTGCCCGCATCTTGGCCTGCTTTTCGGGCGCACCGGCCGCGATTAGCTCTTCGCGCAACGCAGGGCGTGTCAGTCCGATCAGGTTAACCGGCCCGTCCACTTGCTTGCGCGGGATCGTCAATACATCTGGCGTAACGGGTGCATTGGCCATGCTGGGGAATCTCCGAATTGGAATATGACGCATCTCATACGTCACTGCCTGTCAAAACGCAAAAGGACCAGTGCGCGCACCAGTCCTTTGTTTCAAAGCCCACATGGGCGATTATGGGATCAGCCTGCGCAGCGCTTTGCGGCGTCATCAACTGCGGCGGTGTAGCCAGACAAGCTAAAGGTGTCTTTGGTGATCGTGCCGCGTGATGAACGGGCCGTAAGCGTTGCAGTCGCGCCGCGCTTCATGACCGTCACGATCTTAGCGTCATCCTCGGGTGTTGCGGGCCACGCCCACTCGCCGTCAGTGAACAGATCAAATGACGCAGAACCGATTTCCATGGAAACGGTTGATCCGTTTGCGAAAGGATAACCGCCAGTGAAGGTCAGCTGGTTTTTCACAGACGCACCGGGGCGGAAGAATGTGAACAGCAAAATGTCACCGCGGCGCACCGCAACAACGCGGCCATCTTTGGTGTTTACTGTTTCTTTCGGTGCCGAGACTGCCCAACATTCAGTCGGGTTGCTTTCAACAAAGACACTCCAGTCCGTTTTGGCAGCCACTTGGTTACTCGATTCCTGCGCAAAACTCGCCGTAACCGAAAAGGCCAGCACCGCGCATGCAGTCGTCAATTTCGAAATCATGTTCACAGCCTCCAAGCTGTTTTGCCTGTGGATCCACCGCTGCGGCCCAGATTTTTCTTGGGTCATCGCAATTGGCGGGTTTTCAACTCGATGGTGCAACATTAGCCTGAAACCAGCCAATGGGAAAACCCCTTGTGCCCAGCATTTACGCGGAAAACCGCCCCAAAAAGGTCTTAACTGATGGCTCCTCACCCCATGATCGCGCTTTGGCGCAACGATTTGCTCGAAAGCCTGCACACAGGACATGCGGTGATTTGCGACGAAAAAGGCGATATCGTGCAGGCATGGGGCGATCCGGATGCGGTGATATTTCCGCGTTCATCGTGTAAAATGATCCAAGCACTTCCACTTTTGGAAAGCGGTGCGGCGGATCATCTGACCATTGAACAACGCGCACTTTTATGCGCCAGCCACAATGGTGCGGCCATTCATGTGGAGCGTGTTCAGGCGTGGCTGTCAGAAATGGATTTGGGCGATGACGATCTGCGTTGCGGCCAACAACACCCCGCCGACAAACCAGAGGCCGCGCGCCTGATCAAAACGGACGCGAGCCCTTGCCAAGTGCACAACAACTGCTCTGGTAAACACGCGGGGTTCTTGCTGTTGAATAAACACCTGCGCGGGGATGCGGATTACGAGTTGCTTGATCATCCGGTACAGCAGGCCTGCAAAGGGGCATTCGAAGAGGTGACGGAAGTTGCCTCACCTACTTTTGGCATCGATGGGTGCTCTGCGCCTAACTTTGCCACCACGATGCATGGTCTTGCGCGCGGCATGGCGACATTTGCCTCTGCGACCCAGGGAAATAGCCGTGGTCGTGCTATGATCTCGCTGCGCGAAGCGATGGCTCTGCATCCCGAATTAGTCGCGGGTGAGGGGCGTGCCTGTACCGAATTGATGCGCGCCATGGGCGGCAAAGTGATGATCAAAACGGGTGCAGAAGGCGTGTTCATCGCTATCATTCCTGAGGCCAAGATGGGCATTGCAGTGAAAGCAACCTGTGGCACGACCCGCGCGGCAGAGGCGATGATCGCGACCTTACTTATCCACCTTGGTCACCTTGATCCCGCACATCCCGCCGCGCTGCGCCGTATCGGGGGCGACATCACGAACTGGCGTGGCACCAAAACAGGTGAGCTGCGCACAGTTGAGGGGTTCCCCATTTAATATTGCTGCTGAAAATTCATCGAAGGCCTGCAAACTGACCGAGGCGCGAAAGCCGCGCTACGTCAGACGCGGTGATAGGGGCTGCCTGCCAAAATGGATGCGGCGCGGTAAAGTTGTTCGCACAGCATCACCCGCGCCAGCATATGGGGCCAAACCATCGCGCCAAAGCTAAGCTTTGCATCGGCATTGGCGCGCATCTCGGCCAGCAACCCATCGGCCCCGCCGATGATAAAGGCAATGTCTTGGGCCCCTTGATCGCGCCAGCCCGATAGCTTTTCGGCAAACTGAGGCGAGCTCATCACTTTGCCGCGTTCATCTAGAACGCAGCACACGGCCCCTTTGGGCAATGCGCGCGACAGCAACTCATGCTCGGCCTGTTGACTCGCACCTTTTGCATCGACTTCGGTGATGGTGATCGGTCCAAGCCCCATATTGCGTCCCGTTTTGTCAAAGCGGTCAACATAGTCTTGGATCATGTCGCGTTCAGGGCCAGCACGCAGCCGGCCCACAACGCATAGGTGCACGCGCGTCATCGGGCCGTACTATTCGGCGGATGGATCGTGTGTGGACGGACCTGTTGGCATGCCGCGTTCTGCTTGCTCTTCTGGGCTAAGCCACATCTTTTCAAGCTGGTAGAACTCGCGCACTTCGGGGCGGAACACATGCACAATGATGTCGCCGGTGTCGACCAACACCCAATCGCCTGCGCTTTTGCCTTCCAGCTTGGCGTTGCGACGGTGAGCGGCTTTTACGTCGGTCACAAGGTTCTGCGCGATCGCAGCAACCTGACGGCTTGAACGACCCGAGCAGATGATCATGTAATCACCCATCTCAGACATGCCGCGCAGATCAATTTGCACAACGTCTTCGGCCTTCATGTCATCGAGGGATTTAAGGATAGTCACCAGCAGCGCATCGCTTTTGGCGGTATCGGGTTTAGTGCTCATCGGGGCACCTGCACCTGCGGCACCCGTATGGGCCGCATCTGTAGAAAGAGACAGAACATTGTCCTCCTTTATACGCGTCGCCAAAGCCCCGACGCTGGGCCTGCCACCAAAGTAGCATCGGGCCTGCTAAATCTCAATAATCAGGATGTAAACACAAACGTGACGGTCTGTCGCCTAGTCAAGCGCATTGGTGCTTAACTGTGACCCTTCTATCATCTTTACCTCCCTTTGGGGGAACGGAATAGAGATATCATTGGCTTTGAAGGTGTCCCACAGGGCCAAAAAGACTTGTCCACGCACGTTTGTCAGCCCGCCTGTGGGGTCTTTGATCCAAAACCGCAGGATATAATCGACAGACGAATCCCCAAAACCAACAATATGACAGACCGGTGCGCGGGGGCTGCTAAGGACGCGGTCCACGCTTTTAGCGGCTTCAATAGCAAGGGCGCGGACGTTGTGCGGGTCATCGTGATAGGCGGTGCCGAAATAAATATCGAGGCGCACATAATCATTGGAATGAGACCAGTTCACCACTTGGCCGGTGATCAGATCCTCATTCGGGATGAGGTATTCCTTGCCGTTGCGCGTCACCACGCTGACGTACCGCGCGCCAAGGCTGTTGATCCAACCAAATGTGTCGCCAAGGCTGATCACATCGCCCGGTTTGATGGACTTATCCAGCAGAATGATCACGCCGGACACAAGGTTCGAGACCACTTTTTGAAGCCCGAAACCAAGCCCCACACCAATGGCACCAGACAGCACTGCCAGTCCGGTCAGATCAATCCCAACTGCCCGCATCCCAATGAAAAACGCCGCACCGTACAGAGCAACCTGCGTGGCCTTCACCACCAACACCCGCATTGAGGGCGACATCTCCTCGTTGCTGTTTACCCGTGTTGTGGTCGTTCGGGTCAGAAAACGAGCACCAATAAAGAGAACCGCCAACAGGGCCAGACCCTGCAAAATCTGCCAAACGCTGATGGTGCTTTCGCCAAGGCCAATGCGGGCGCTTTCCAGCATCTGTTGGACTTCGCTATCCAGTCCGACGATGCGCAAAGTGATCCACGCCCAAGCCGCCCAATTCACTACGCGCCGCAAGAGATTATTGTGAATAAGCCGGGTGGCAAACGCCACGATCAGCCAAGCCGTGGCAAGGTTGGCAATAATAACCAACAGGTAATATTTTGACGGAAAGCGGTAGAGATCCTGCATGATCGCCACAGAGCCGTAGGCAAGGGGCACAAACATGATGCCGCGCAGACGGTTCTGGATCACCAAAAACCACCTTAATTGCCACTTGGGAATACCCTGCTTGCCGCGCACCCACGCCTGCATTCTGGGTTTAATCAGCCGCCGCAATACTTCGGCAATAATCAGCAGAACAACGACAACCGCGATCTGCACAAGACTTGAGGGGCGCAGCAGCCCTTGGGCGAAAATTTCGGCTTGGCGCAAAATGCCCGTTGCAGTGTCTGTCATGACTTCGATCGTTGCGGGTTGAAACGCGTCAGGGGCGGCAGTTGCTGTCTCGGGGTCTGGGCCCCAATCGCTCCGTGTCTCACCAATATGTTCTGCCATGGGGCGAGTTTGCGCCACGCATACAGATATCTCAAGCCTAACTTCTTGCGAGAAGAGCCGATTCTCTGTATCTGAGCGCTATGGAACAACGATACATCATGGAAGACCGAGCCCGCCTGCGCGAACGCTTTTACGGCGCGTCCATGACTGTGCTTGCGCGACTACACTAGGCGCCAGCCCTCAATTTTCTATCCACCTTCTATTCCTCACACATTTATTACGGGAGAGGACCAACATGTCCCCCAAAACACTTTACGATAAAATCTGGGACGCCCACGTGGCCCACGAAGCGGAAGACGGCACGTGCCTTTTGTACATCGACCGCCACTTGGTGCACGAAGTGACGTCACCCCAAGCGTTCGAAGGTCTGCGCATGACCGGCCGCACTGTGCGCGCACCGGAAAAGACAATCGCTGTACCGGATCATAACGTGCCAACAACGCCGGGCCGCGATGATCCCAAGAACATGACCGAAGATAGTGCCATTCAAGTGGCCGCGTTGGACAGCAACGCCAAAGAATTCGGCATCCACTACTACCCAGTGTCCGACGTTCGCCAAGGTATCGTGCACATCGTCGGCCCCGAGCAAGGCTGGACCCTGCCTGGTATGACTGTTGTGTGCGGCGACAGCCACACTGCCACCCACGGCGCATTCGGTGCGCTGGCCCACGGCATCGGCACATCCGAGGTTGAGCACGTTCTGGCGACACAAACGTTGATCCAGAAAAAGTCAAAGAACCTTAAGGTTGAGATCACAGGCAAACTGCGCCCGGGCGTAACTGCAAAAGACATCACCCTGACTGTTATCGGCAAAACCGGTACGGCAGGTGGTACTGGCTACGTGATTGAGTATTGCGGCGAAGCGATCCGCGATCTGTCCATGGAAGGCCGTATGACGGTTTGCAATATGGCCATCGAAGGTGGTGCACGTGCGGGTATCATCGCCCCTGATGAGAAAACATTCGAGTACTGCAAAGGTCGCCCCAACGCCCCAACAGGCGCCGACTGGGATGCCGCAGTTGCATGGTGGAAAACGCTCTATTCCGACGATGACGCGCACTGGGATATGGTTGTGACGATCGCAGCAGAAGACATCGCACCGGTTGTCACATGGGGCACATCCCCCGAAGACGTTCTGCCAATCACCGCAGATGTTCCGGCAGCGGCTGATTTCCAAGGCGGCAAAGTTGATGCAGCGCAACGCTCGCTTGATTACATGGGTCTGACCTCAGGCACACCGCTGACTGACGTTGAGATTGACACAGTCTTCATCGGGTCATGCACCAACGGCCGTATCGAAGATTTGCGCGCAGCAGCGGAAATCCTCAAAGGCAAAAAGATCAAAGACGGTATGCGCGCCATGGTCGTGCCCGGTTCCGGTCTTGTGCGTGCACAAGCCGAAGAAGAAGGCCTTGCGGACATCTTCAAAGAAGCTGGTTTCGAATGGCGCCTTGCGGGCTGTTCTATGTGCCTTGCTATGAACCCCGACCAACTCGCCCCGGGCGAGCGCTGTGCGGCAACGTCCAACCGCAACTTCGAAGGCCGTCAGGGCCGCGGTGGTCGTACGCACTTGATGTCACCTGCCATGGCGGCGGCGGCTGCTGTAACCGGCAAGCTGACTGACGTTCGGGATTTCAGCTAAGTCTTTTGTCCGCTGCGCGCCGCAAAACGCGCAGCAGCGGGCCACATAAATTTCTGTCTCACGAAGGAGACCATTATGGATAAATTCGAAACCCTTACTGGGATCGCCGCGCCGCTTCCGTTGATCAACATCGACACTGATATGATCATCCCGAAGCAATTTCTGAAAACCATCAAACGCTCGGGCCTTGGTGTGAACCTGTTCGACGAAATGCGTTATGATGATGACGGCGCGGAAATCCCGACGTTCGTTCTGAACCAAGAGGCCTACCGCAGCGCTGAGATTTTGGTCGCTGGCGATAACTTTGGCTGCGGCTCTTCGCGCGAGCATGCGCCGTGGGCGCTGAAAGACTTCGGCGTGAAGTCTGTTATCTCAACCAGCTTTGCAGACATCTTCTTCAACAACTGCTTCAAGAACGGCATCCTGCCGATCGTGCTGCCCCAAGAGGCTGTTGATGTGTTGATGAAAGACGCTGAGAAAGGCTCGAACGCGCGCATGATCATCGATCTGGAAGCGCAAACCGTCACCTCATCCGACGGCGAAGCGTTCTCGTTCAAAGTTGACGCGTTCAAAAAGCACTGCCTGATGAACGGTCTCGATGACATTGGCCTGACCATGGAAAAGGCTGCCTCCATCGACACATTCGAGGCCGAGCTGTCCAAAAGCCGTCCTTGGGTCTAACGCCCCTAGGCTTTCAGATTATGCGCCCATCCAGTGGTTTCTGGGTGGGCGTTTTTCGTTTTGGACCTTGGGTTCGGGCAAGTTTGGGCAAATAGCGTACTAGTGCTTTTCATCTTGGCTTAACGGACTTGTGCCTTCGTTTTTGCCTCTCGCAACATCTTGTGCCTTTTTTATGGATTTCCAAACGTGGTGCAAACCCGCACCACTTCCCCCCTAAAGTAGTATCAAAATCAGACCTCACAGATGCAAATCAGTTGTTTGGATTTTTGAATATGGGCATATCTTGATCATTAATTAGATGCCCATGCGCAGGTTTTCGCGCAAAAGGGCGCGTAAATAAGCGTGTGTATACTTGGTTTATGCATAACGAGTTCGAGGTTTTGGTGATGTTTTCCCGTTTTGCTGGCGCAGCTATTCGCGCCCTTTGTGTTGTCCTGCTTATCGCGTTGCCATCGGTGATGTTGCCCGCAACCATCGCTGGTGGGTCGGAAATTGTGTCCTTCATCGCCATCGCCGCCGCCATTCTGACGTTCATCGAATATAAATCGGACTATCCCTCGCTTATTGAGTTCCGCTTTGCGCCGCCCTTTAATCATATTCGTTTCGGCTCGTTGTTCATTACCGTTTTGGTTCTGTCGATCATCTGTAGTGGGAAGTACCACGCCACGCCCGTCACCGAGTTTACCGCCGCCATCGGTCAGCTGATTGCCGCATCGATTGATTTCCCGTTCTCGCCTGTGCGTTTGGTGGTGGGCATGCTTCCCGCGGACAGCCCCGCCGAGATTGTCACCGCCGTGCGCACCGCCGCAGGCATCAGCTTTCTGACCTCGCTGCTTTCGCTTGCAGTGTTTTTGGCCGCGCTTCGGTTGTCCCGTTGGCCGCGTAATTCGGGCACGTTCAATGTGTGGATTAACCTGCCTATGTTCGATCCGACTGCCGGTGGTGATGTGGTGCGCCGGCTCAACAAGGACGCACGTTTTAACATTATGTTAGGGTTTCTGCTGCCATTCATCATCCCTGTGGTAGTTCAGCTTGCGGCTGATTTCTTTGGCCCGATGGCAATGACCAATCCGCAGACCTTGATATGGACGATGGCAGCGTGGACATTTTTACCGGCATCTTTGTTAATGCGTGGCATCGCGATGAGCCGCGTGGCCCATATGATCGCAGATCAACGCCGCCGCACCTATGCCGCAGAAGCCGCCGAGGCCGAGACTTTCTGGTGGCCTAGGCCTCTGTGGTTTTGCGAAACCAACCCTGACGGCCCTTTGTCTTTGGGTAACAGTTTGCGCGGACCTTGCGATGTCTCAGACCCTGCGCATCGCGACCTATCAAACAGAACTTCAGGCCCGTGGTCCCGCGCTTTTGCTCCGCGATATCAAACGCGAAACTGATGAAGTCATGGCCCGCGTCGCGCTGATCAAACAGGCAAATCCGGATGTGTTGATTTTGCAGGGCATTGATTGGGATTATGATGCCCGCGCGCTTACCGCGCTGAACGCCCATCTTGGTTTTGATCACATGTTTACCGGCTTGCCTAACGCGGGCATGACTACGGGCCTTGATATGGATGGTGACGGTAAGCTGGGCCAACCGCGCGACGCCCAAGGGTACGGGCGGTTTGCGGGCCACGGCGGTGTTGCAGTGCTTTCAAAACGCCCCATCATTGGGCCAGTGATTGATCTGTCTGATCTGTTATGGCGCGACCTACCCGATGCTGATTTGCCCACTTACCCCGATGGCGCACCTTTTTCATCTGCGCGCGCCCAAGCGACGCAACGGCTGTCATCTCAGGTGCATTGGATCGTGCCGTTTGATGACTTTACCCTAGCTACTTTTGCGGCGACGCCACCCATCTTTGATGGGGACGAAGACCGCAACGGCAAACGTAACGCAGACGAGATCCGCCTTTAGGCGCATCTCTTGGATGGTCACCTTGATGCCGCCTTGGCCGAGCGTGGTGCCCCAAACGGGGGTGCAAGCATGTCTCAGCCTTTCATTCTTGCGGGGCTTTTCAATCTTGATCCGTCGCAGGGTTCACTGATGGGGCAGATGTTTGCGCGCGCTGATCTGCAGGATGCAGCACCAACCGCCCACACGGCCGAATTTCGCAATGCCTACCGCCTACGGCTTAGTTATGTTCTGGCCTCGCCTGATATTACACCGCGCAGCAGTGGTGTTTTGTGGCCGCCTGACAGCATGGGGCGGCACAGTTTGGTCTGAGCGGATGTGACCCTGAGGCCCTGATTTCTTGACCATCGGGGGCGAACGGGCTACCCGCTAAGCAACCAATTTTAAGAAGGACTTGTTGCAATGGCGAACCCCTACCTTTTGATCCTGCCCGGTGACGGCATTGGCCCCGAAGTCATGGCCGAGGTTGAGCGCGTTATCGCGTGGTTCGGCGACAAGCGCGACCTGTCGTTTGACGTTGAAACCGACCTTGTCGGTGGTGCGGCCTACGACGCCCACGGCACTCCTTTGCATGATGACACGATGGCCAAAGCGCATGCTGCTGACGCGGTTTTGTTGGGTGCTGTTGGCGGCCCTGCCTATGATGATCTGGACTTCTCCGTGAAGCCCGAGCGCGGCCTGCTGCGCCTGCGCAAAGAGATGGATTTGTTCTCAAACCTGCGTCCCGCACAGTGTTTTGACGCATTGGCTGACTTCTCAAGCCTGAAGCGTGACATCGTCTCTGGCCTCGACATCATGATCGTTCGTGAGCTGACATCAGGTTCATACTTCGGCGAGCCACGGGGCATCTTCGAAGAAGACGGCCAACGCGTGGGCATCAACACCCAGCGCTACACCGAAGCCGAGATTGACCGCGTTGCGCGCTCTGCGTTTGAGTTGGCCATGCGCCGCAACAAACGCGTTTGCTCTATGGAAAAAGCCAACGTGATGGAAAGCGGCATTCTGTGGCGCGAAGTCGTTACCAAAGTGCACGCCGAATATCCCGAAGTTGAGCTAAGCCACATGTACGCAGACAACGGCGCAATGCAGTTGGTCCGCGCGCCCAAGCAGTTTGACGTGATCCTGACAGACAACCTGTTTGGCGATATTTTGTCTGACTGTGCTGCAATGCTGACCGGCTCTCTTGGCATGCTGCCTTCCGCATCCCTTGGTGCAATTGGCGAAAACGGTCGCCCCAAAGCGCTCTATGAGCCGGTACACGGTTCCGCGCCTGACATCACAGGCCAAAGCAAAGCGAACCCAATCGCGTGTATTTTGTCCTTTGCGATGGCGCTGCGCTATTCGTTTGACCAAGGTGCTGAGGCTGCTCGCCTTGAAGCAGCGGTTGAAAAAGTACTGGCCGATGGTGCGCGTACCGGTGATCTGATGGGTCCAGACGGTGGTACCCCAATCAGCACCAGCCAGATGGGCGACGTTATCTTGGCCGCTTTGGACGCGTCCCTTTAAGGGCACGTTTCACAACAATTCACAGCGCCCGCCCTGATGCATCTTGTCACAGGGCGGGCGTTTGTTTTAGCCATGACTGAAACCAGTCAGGCCGCCTTTATGTCCAACAATACATCCGCCGCGCTTTATGCCCTTTTGGGTTTTGCGATTTTCTCGACCCATGATGTGATCGTGAAAGTACTGGGCGTGAGTTATCAGCCTTTCCAGATTTTGTTCTTTAGCGTGCTGTTCGGCTTTCCGATGGTCATGATGATGCTTATGCGCGACCAGACCGAAGCCAACCTTATTCCGCGTCACCCGTGGTGGACCGCCCTGCGCACGCTTGCTGCAGTCGCCACAGGTATCAGCGTGTTTTACGCCTTCTCTGTGCTGCCGTTGACCCAGACCTACGCGATCATTTTCGCAAGTCCGCTGATCATTACCGTCCTGTCCATTCCGATCTTGGGTGAGACTGTTGGCTGGCGGCGCTGGGTTGCGGTTGCGCTGGGCCTGAGCGGTGTTTTGGTGGTGCTGCGCCCGGGGGGAACCGACCTTGGGCTTGGTCATGCCGCTGCGTTGATGGGCGCGTTTGGCGGGGCGCTTGCCTCGGTGATTGTGCGCAAAATCGGCAAGGACGAACGTACGATTGTTTTGATGCTCTACCCCATGATGGCCAATTTTGTGTTGATGGGTGTGGCCCTGCCGTTTGTCTATGTTCCCATGACCCTGCCTGATTTGGTCGGTACCCTTGCCATGTCCATCCTCGTGAACCTTGCTGGGCTTTGCATGATTGTGGCCTACAAAAAGGGGGACGCGGCAATTGTCGCGCCGATGCAGTACAGCCAAATCATTTGGGCGACCATTTTTGGCGTACTGCTCTTTTCGGAATTCCCTGACGCGATGACCCTACTTGGCGCAGCGATCATTATTGCAAGTGGTTTGATCATTGTGTTCCGCGAGGGCACGAAAGACGCCTCTGAAACGACGCCGGTTCTGCGCACCCGTTCACGGTTTGAAACAGGCACCGCCGCCCGTCTTAGCCCCACGTTGCGCAAACGCGGGATCATCGATCAGAAGTGATTTCTGTTTGAAAGGCGGGGCCGTTAACGGGTCCGCCGACCTAGCGATAGATCAGTACGGCGCCCACAGTCAAAAAGCCAAGCCCGACAAACTGCGATAGGCCGAGATAGCTGGGGGCGACCCCAAACATGCCGATCCGCGCAATTACAACTGCGCCGATCATCTGTCCGATGATTGCGGAAATCACCACGAAGAACACACCAATTTGGGGCACTGCCCATGTGAAGGCCCACACGAAGCATAGGCCCAACAAACCGCCGCTTAACAGATAAAGCGGTTGCACTTTGATTGCGGCAAGGCTGCCTTGTGCGCCGCCGGCAAACCACAAGATGATCAGCGCGACCAAGCCAACAGCAAATGAAATGGCTGAGCCAAGAATAAAGCTGCCAATGTTTTGTGACAGTTTGGCGTTTAGCGGCCCTTGAAGGGCAACCATCACACCGACCACAAGCATCAGGCCGATGATCAAGAAAAAGCTGAGATCTTTGTCCATTTGGATGTCCCTTGTAAAACGTCCGTCAAATTCCGCCGTGATAAATCACCATCGCGCGGCAAATGACAGCCCTCAACGCGGCGTTGCGTTTGGATAGAAAAGCTGGGTGCCCGCGACGGTGAACGCGGCGATGGCGCTCTGTCCTTCATCTTGGGTTAACCAATCGGCAAAGCGTTGAGCCTCGGCCACTTTGACGTGGGGGTGGCGCGCCGGGTCTACCACGATCACGCCGTATTGGTTGAACATCGCGGGATCGCCCTCAACCAGCACGTCGTGGTTGGTTTTGTTGCCAAAGGCCAGCCATGTGGCACGGTCGCTTAGCACATACGCCCCCATGGCGATGCCGGTGTTCAGGGTTGCGCCCATGCCACTGCCCGTTTCGCGGTACCACGTGCCTGAGGCGTATGTTGGGTCAAGCGAGCCCCACATCCGCATTTCGGCTTTGTGGGTGCCGCTGTCGTCACCGCGGCTGGCAAAGGGTGCTTTTTGGGCGGCGATACGGGCTAGCGCCTTAGCCGCGCTGCGTGTTCCGCGAATGCCCGCAGGGTCGTCGTTTGGGCCAATCAGCACGAAATCATTATACATCACATCGCGGCGCGGCAGGCCGTAACCCGCATCCACAAAGGCCTGCTCTGCGGCTTTGGCGTGCACCAGCAAAACATCTCCGTCGCCGTTTTGGGCATTGCGCAACGCCTGCCCTGTGCCAACCGCCACGACGCGGACTTCAATGCCGGTTGCGGCCTCAAATACCGGTAAAATCGCATCGAACAGCCCAGAGTTTTGGGTGGATGTGGTGGATTGTACAACGATAAATTGCTCAGCTTTTGCGCGCGTCGGCATCACCGACACAGACAGTACCAACGCAAAAAATAGGCCTGCGCATTTAGTCCACATAAAGCTCTCCATCCAGCCACGCTTTCATGGGGCGTGATTGTGGTTCAGTCAAAAGGCGTGCGGCTGGACCGGCCTCGGCAAGGCGGCCGCTTTGCAAAAACGCCACATCTTGGGCAAGGCGTTTGGCCTGCCCTTGGTCGTGGGTGACCATCACCACTGTGGTGCCTTGGGCCTGCACAGCTTGCACCAATGTTTCGACGGCGCGCGTCGCTGATGGATCAAGATTGGCTGTCGGCTCATCAAGCATCAGCATGCGCGGCGCACCAATGGTGGCGCGCACAATCGCCAGCTTTTGTTGCTCACCACCGGACAAAAGCCGTGCAGGGCGTGTTGCCATATCCTGAAGGCCCGCCTTGGTCAGCAATGCCTCTACTTGGGCGGCGCGCGCGTGGCGGGGCACGCCCTTCACCTTCAACGCAAAACGCAAATTGCCCGCAACAGAGCGGCGCATCATCACGGGGCGCTGAAACACCATCGCTTGGGCCGCGCGGGCATGGGCATCAAGGGTGCGCCCGTTCCAGATAACATCGCCAGATGTGGGCGCGATCAACCCGTGGATCAACCGCAGCAACAGGCTTTTGCCCGCACCGTTGGGCCCCAAAATTGTTGTGATGCGCCCCTCGCGCAGACGAAGCGAGACGTCATCCACAAAGCGCGTGCCATCGGCGCGGTAGGTTAGCCCGCGTGTTTCAAGAAGGGTGCCGCCGAAATCAGCGCGGATGATATTTGCGGGCTCACGCATAAGCAGCCCTCACAGAAGCAGAGCGCAGTGTCATCACGGCCGCATTCACCAGAAGTGCGATCAACAACAGCACAATCCCAAGGGCCAGCGCCAGCTCAAGATTGCCCTTGCTGGTTTCAAGCGCGATCGATGTGGTCATGACGCGGGTGACGTGGTTGATGTTGCCACCCACAATCATGACCGCGCCCACTTCGGCCACCGCACGGCCAAAACCCGCAAGCGCCACAGGCACCAACGCCAGCCGTGCATCCCACATTAGCGCCCCAATCCGTGCCAGCCGTCCAACGCCCATAGAGCGGAACTGCTCGCGGTATTCGCGGTGCATATCCGATGTCACTTGCACCGTTAGGGCCGCAATAATCGGCGTGATCAGAATGGTCTGCGCAATAATCATAGCGGCAGGTTTGTAAAGCAGGGCCAGCACCCCAAGCGGGCCACTTGCTGACAACAGCAGATACACCCCCAATCCCACCACCACAGGCGGTAGGCCCATCAGCGCGTTCAGAAAGATGATAACGCCGCCGCGTCCGGCAAACTGTGTGCCGCCCACAACCGCGCCTAATGGCAGGCCAATCGCACAGGCAATGGCGGTCGCACTTAACGTCACATAAAGCGACAGCCCCACAACACCGCGCAGCACCGGATCCCCTTGGGCGATCAGAGCAAAGGCGCGCAGCAGTATGTCGGCAAATGTTTCCATCCCTTGTCTCTACCAAACCTGCTGGGCTACTCCAAAGCTAAGAAACGCCATAAATCCGATAGGAGCCGACATGCTGCCCACTGCCTTGCCCCCGATCGACACACCAACGTCGCCCATTGGAAACGTGCCGCGTTGGGCGTGTGATGCGCATATTCATATGGTTGGCGATGATATGCCCTTGTGGGATGGCCGTGTTGAGGACCTCGCCGCCGGCAGCCTTGATGAGTATGTCACGCGCTACCGCCACCATATGGATGTGCTGGGCATGGAGCGTTGCGTGATCGTGCATTCCATTCTTTACGGGGCCAACAATGATGTGACGAAAGCCGCTGTTTCGGCGATGGGTGATGCGGCGCGCGGGATCGGGCTTGTCACGGATGCGGCGACCGAGGCGGATTTGGATGATCTGCGTGATGCCGGTATTGTAGGCGTGCGGCTGAACTATGTGCACGGCGGTGTGTTGTCGTGGGATGGCGTGAAGCGGATCGCGCCGATGCTTGCGGCGCGCGGGATGCATGTGCAGATGCTGATGAACACCCATAAACACATGCAAGAACTTGCGGATGATGTGCGCGCCATGCCGGTGCCCGTATGTTTTGACCACATCGGTTGGCCTGATCTAAGCCTTGGCATCCAGCAAGAAGGCTTTGAGACACTGCGCCAATTGGTGTCCGATGGGGCCTGTCACGTGAAGCTAAGCGCCCCTTACAGGCTATGCAATGCGCCGTATGAGGCGGCCAGCAACTTTATCGAAACACTGGCGCGCGCCAATCCTGACGCCTGCGTTTGGGGAAGCGACTGGCCTCACATTATGCTGGCGGATGCGAAACTGCCGGATGCGGGCGTCTTGCTGAACCACTTCATGGGGATCGTAACCGATGAGGATACTCGCCGCCGCATTTTGGTTGATACACCTGCGCGGCTTTACGGCTTTTGACGCTCGCCCTCTTGGGGGGTCACATCATAGGGCGCGGCAAGGTCCCAGACATGATCGGGGATCATGTTCTTCATCTTTGCAGGCTCTTCGCGGCGCAGGTGCAGTACGGCTTCAACTGCTTTCATCTCAAGTCTCGCGCGGGCAAATTCGATGCCGCGCGGTCCGATGCGCGGCATGAGCCAGCCCACAATCGGGCGCAACCAATTGGGCATTTTGCGCAGGGGAAGCCCCCCCGCCGCGCGCGCAGTATTGTCGCGAAAACCGGCCACCGCACCGGCGCGTTTGCCCTTATCGGCGGGGGCTGAAAGTTTGACCTCTGGGCGGATGGCCTCAAGGGCGCGGGCGCCACGATCATTGCGCACGATCACCCATTGCTCACCGGTGCCGCCCATGTAGCCCACGGTAATATCAGCCAGCGTGTTGGTGTAATCCACGCAGGTACGACAGGTCAGCGGAAAGAAGTCGGGCGATAAATCAGACAGTGGCAACTGCAGGAACGGAATGGTCTGCGAGCGGCCATCCTCAAAGCGCAGCTCAACGTGATAATCGGCGCGAAACTCAAGATATGTGATCGTCTCGGGTTTGTCGGACAGGCGCGCCAAAAAGTCGTGGAAATTGGCAGTGGTTGTGTTGTCAGAACACGGTGTCCCGATCACGGTGATGGCCTCAAAGCCAAGCTGTTCTTCGATGCGGCGCAGGGCATACACCTGACAGGGGATGCCGATCATCGCCAGCCGTTTCAGGCCCATTTCGGCGGCGGGTTCCAGCATGGCCAGCAGCGGCGCGTAGCCCATCCGCATCCCGCGAGCTTGGGCCATATTGGCGGCCTCAGTAATGATCGCGGGCACGGGTTTCCACGGATCATCAGCGTCAGGCACCATGCAAATTACGCCGTCGACACTGCCGTCTTCCAGCATCTTTTCAGCCAGCCGCGTTGTCAGCCCTGTCCATTGCGCCCCCTCGCGCGCAGGGGTCAAAGCGGCGCGGTACATGGCTTGGAACGGACCAAAGAAAACCTCGTCCCCCGTTGCGCGCCGAGTGCGCCCTTGCACGGCGGTTTCCATCGCGGGGTAGTCCGGTTTGATGAACTGGCACGCGGTGCCGCAGGACTTTGCGATCCCCATGCGCGAGACGCCGCAATCTGTGCAAAGGCCACGGGGTTCAGCAGGGCCGGCGGAGGGGGTCAGGACTGTCATGGTGTGATGTATGGCATAGGCGCGCTGCGCCGCAAAGTTGATTGCAGACTTGCGCGGCTGCCCGTTGCATGGCAGCGGTACGCCCGAGGATAATTTGAACCGGAGCACCCCCATGAAAGCTGGCATCGCCGCATTGATCTTTGCTTATGTGTTGTCGCAATTCTACCGCGCGTTTTTGGCGGTTCTGACAGGTGTTCTGGGTCGCGATATTGGCGCCACGCCTGATGATTTGGCGGCGGCTTCGGGCCTGTGGTTTTTGACATTTGCGGTGATGCAAATCCCCGTGGGCTGGGCGCTTGATACAATCGGGCCGCGTAAAACAGCGCCCGCGTTGTTGATGATTGGCGCGCTTGGGGCGGTGGTTTTTGCGATGGCCACCACGGTGCTGCACATCAAATTGGCGATGGTTTTGATTGGCATCGGGTGTTCAGCGGTGTTGATGGCGGGGTATTTCATCTTTGCCAAAATCTATGCACCGGCCGTGTTTGCCACCCTTGCGGGGGTGATGATCGGGATCGGGAGTTTGGGCAATTTTCTGTCAGCGGCACCAACAGCTTGGGCGGTTGAGGCCTTTGGTTGGCGCGCCACGTTGATGGGTCTGGCGGCACTTACGGCTGCCACGGCTGTGGTGATGTTTGCCCTGATCCGCGACCCTGCACGTGAGGTGGACGCACCCAAAGATGGCTCTGTTCTGACGCTGTTGCGGATGCCCGCGCTGTGGCTGATTTTCCCGCTGATGTTTGTAAATTACGCCGCTGCCGCAGGGATTAGGGGGCTTTGGATTGGGCCGTATTTCGATGATCTGCACGGCGCGCTTCCGGCGTTTATTGGTACAGCGGGCCTTGTGATGGGGCTTGCTATGGTGGCAGGCACATTCCTTTACGCACCGGCAGACCGCATTTTTGGTACGCGCAAATGGGTCATTATTATCGGCAATAGCATCGGTGTGCTGTGTCTGGCGTTTCTGGCGATTAATCCGGTGCCACAAATTTGGACTGCGGTAATCTTGCTTGCTGTGATTGGCATGGCGGGATCCGGGTTTCCGGTGATTGCCGCCCATGCGCGTAGCTTTTTCCCGTCCCATCTGACGGGGCGCGGTGTGACGTTGTTGAACTTGTTCGGGATTGGTGGCGTTGGCATTTTTCAGATGCTCACGGGGCGCATCTACGACAGTTTTGGCGCACAGGGTGCATATCCGGTGATCTTTGGTTTGTTCGCTGTGACCATTACCATCGGGTTGGTCATTTACGCTTTTTCTGACGACCGCACGGACTAGGCCGGAACAGCGCGCACACTGCATAGCGTCTTTGGTCACAGAGGGACGGATGTGAGGAGGGGGGTATGCATCGCGCAGCGCCCCTGTTACATCGCGCTTAACCCCGACTGAGGACACATAAAGATGCTGGCGTATTATATAACGAACTTTCGCAACGATTGGTTTGGCAACATCCGCAATGATTTGCTTGCAGGCCTTGTGGTGGCGCTTGCGCTGATCCCCGAGGCGATTGCGTTTTCGATCATTGCGGGCGTTGATCCTAAGGTCGGTCTTTATGCTTCGTTCAGCATTGCGGTGATTACCGCGATCACAGGTGGCCGCCCCGGTATGATCAGTGCTGCCACCGCCGCGACCGCTGTTTTGATGGTGACGTTGGTGCGTGATCATGGTCTGGAATATCTGTTGGCGACCACGGTTCTGGCGGGTCTGATCCAGATTGGTGCGGGTGTGCTGAAGCTGGGCAGTGTGATGCGCTTTGTTTCCAAATCTGTGATGACAGGTTTTGTGAATGCGCTGGCGATCCTTATTTTCCTTGCGCAATTGCCGGAACTGAACCCCGCAACAGGGGGTGTGAACACGCTGACCTATGTGATGACGGCGGCGGGTTTGGCGATTATTTATCTGTTCCCATACGTGACCACAGCCATCCCATCGCCGCTGGTGACGATTGTTGTGCTGACGTCGCTTGCGATGTTCATGGGGCTTGATGTGCGCGTTGTGGGCGACATGGGCGAGTTGCCCGATACCCTTCCGATTTTCTTGTTGCCAGATATTCCGCTGACGTTTGAGACGTTGCAGATCATCTTCCCTGTGGCGCTTGCCATTGCGGTTGTGGGTCTGTTGGAAAGCTTGATGACTGCTTCCTTGGTTGATGATCTGACGGATACAAATTCTGATAAAAACATCGAATGCATTGGCCAAGGTTTGGCCAACACGGCCACGGGATTCATCGGCGGCATGGCTGGTTGTGCGATGATTGGCCAATCGATGATTAACGTGAAATCCGGTGGGCGCGGGCGTTTGTCATGCTTTGCGGCCGGTGTTTTCTTGCTGTTCTTGATTGTTGTGCTGGGCGATATCGTGAAGCAAATCCCGATGCCTGCCTTGGTGGCGATCATGATCATGGTGTCGATCGGCACGTTCAGCTGGTCCTCGCTGAAAGACCTGCGTGAACACCCGATGTCATCGTCTATCGTGATGTTGGCCACGGTTGCGGTCACTGTCTATTCGCACAACTTGGCCATCGGTGTTTTGACGGGTGTGTTGTTGTCGGGCATTTTCTTTGCTGGCAAAATTGCGCAAATCTTTCGGGTGCGCAGTGTGTTGTCTGATGACGGGCGTCACCGCACCTACACTGTGGAGGGTCAGATTTTCTTTGCCTCGTCTGATCAGTTCACCAAGTCGTTTGATTTTGGCGAAGCGCTTGAGCGTGTTACGATTGACGTAAGCAACGCGCATATTTGGGATATTTCGTCAGTGGCGGCCTTTGATATGGTTGTGATGAAGTTCCGCCGTGACGGGGCCGAGGTGGATGTGATTGGCCTGAATGAGGCGTCAGAAACCATCGTTGATAAACTGGGTGTCGCTGACAAACCGGGCGCGCTTGAAGATATGATTGGACACTAACATGGCTGATACGTTGGAAAAGATTGTTGCACTTGTTGATGGCTCTGAGTATTCGCACAGCGTGTGTGATCATGCGGCTTGGGTCGCCAGCAAAATTGGCGGCCATGTTGTTGTGGCGCATATTTTGGGACGCCGCGAAGCCAAGGCGGATCGTTCGGGTAACATTGGACTTGGCGCACGTACCAAGTTGATGGAGGACCTTGCGGCCCTTGATGAAGAACGCGCCAAACTGAACCAAGTGCGGGGCCGTGCCATTTTGGAAGACGCCGAGGCGCGCATCGCGGCTGCGGGCGTTTCGGTCAGCACGGTTTTGCGCCAAGGTGATCTGCTGGCTGAGCTTGCGACACTGGCGGCGGATGCTGAGTTGGTCGTGATCGGCAAGCGCGGCGAGGCGGCAGATTTTGCCAAGCTGCATCTTGGCTCCAACGTTGAGCGCGTTGTGCGTTCTTGCGAAAAGCCGATCCTTGTCACATCACGCGCGTTCAAGCTAGTTGAAAGCTTTGCGCTTGCGTTTGATGGGGGTGCGTCTTCGTTGAAAGCGGCGGATCATGTGGCGAAGGCAAAGCTATTCCAAGGCTTGCCGGGCCAAATTGTAACAGTTGGCACCCAAACCGCCGAGGCCAAGCAAAAGCTGGACGGTGCTGCGGCGCTGTTGTCCGGCGCGGGCCTGGAGGTCACTGCGTCTTTTGTAGATGGACAGCCCGAGACAGCGATTGCCGGTCTGGTGGGTGATGACGGTGCGGATATGTTGGTGATGGGTGCTTATGGGCACAGCCGCGTGCGCAGTTTGATTATCGGTTCCACCACCACCGAAATGGTGCGTTCGGCCCATGTGCCGCTGTTGTTGTTCCGCTAAATCCTGATTGAGAAACGCCAATTGGCCCATGTCCCGTTTTGGGGCATCGGCTGTCGGCAGCGTTGCTGCGTCATCGCTCAATTATTATGTAGGGGAAGTGGCCGTTAAAGAAGGCGGCGCCGCCCAATATGCTGTGTCCTTGCGCGGTGGATTTTACCCCTCGCGCAGTCCGTTGGACGACACGTCAGATCAGGTGGAAAGCCTGCTGCGTGTCAATAGCTTGTGGGTGCATCAGCGTGTCAAACCAATGCGGGGACGTCCTGACGCATAGGTTTATCCAAAACGTGTGAACCAAGTTTTAGGTCAAAGAGCGGTGAGGCGGGTTTTTAGCAACGCGCCGCACCGAATTTCTTGTGAGGATCAGCAGTTATGCTGCGGGTTTGCGACGGCGACGCGGTTTGCCGCCACCTGCACCACCACCGGGGCCGCCATTGCCGCCGCCAGCACCACCGGATGGTTTGCCGAAGCGACGTGGCTTGCCGCCCGCCTTGGGAGCACCACCGCCGCCACCGCGACGACGGCCACCGCCGCCACCACCGCGCTTGGGGGGATCTTCTTCCATCGGCTCACGGCCACCCGCAACAGGAATGGTGAACTTCATGACTTTCTGGATCTGGCGCAGGTAACCAATTTCTTGGGCTGAAACCAAAGCAATTGCTTCACCTTGCGCACCCGCACGTGCCGTACGGCCAATGCGGTGCACGTAGTTTTCGGCCACCTCGGGCAGCTCGAAGTTATAGACATAGCGCACATCCGGAATGTCGATGCCGCGTGCAGCAACGTCCGTTGCAACCAAGACGGTGGCTTCGGCTTTTTTGAACGCATTCAGGGCGCGGTCGCGTTGGTTTTGCGATTTGTTGCCGTGGATCGATACTGCTTCATACCCTTGGGCGACCAAGAATTTCATTAGCTTTTCGCAGCCGTGTTTGGTGCGGCCAAAGACAATCGCTTGATCGCCTTTGTGCTCTGACAGCAGTTCAACCAACTTGTCAGCTTTGTAGGCTTGGGGTTCGTACCAAAGCGATTGCTTGATTTTGTCGGCAGCTTTGCCCGGTGCGCTGACCTGGATTTTCTTGGGGTTGTTCAGGAACGCGCCCGCAAGCTCTTCCATCTGTTTCGACATTGTGGCCGAGAACAACATGGTTTGACGCGGTGTGCCCAACAGCGGTGCAATTTTGCGCAGCGCGTGGATAAAGCCCATATCGAGCATCTGATCCGCTTCATCGAGTACCAGCATTTTGGCGCTGTCCAGATAAACGGCTTTGCGGTCAACGAGGTCCATCAAACGGCCCGGTGTCGCCACCAGAATATCTGTACCCCGTTGCAGCAGGTTGATCTGTTTGTTGATGGATTGCCCACCAACGACCGAGTTAACCTTAAGCGGTGTGCCCGCCACATAGATTTTCAGGTTGTCGCAAATCTGGTTCACCAACTCGCGGGTTGGGGCCAGCACGAGGGCCTTGACTGTTTTGGGCATCGGCTTGCCGATTTGGTCCATCAGCAGCTCTGCCATTGGCAGGCCAAAGGCAGCAGTTTTGCCCGTACCCGTTTGGGCAAGGCCCATCACGTCGGTACCTTGAAGTACAAGTGGAATTGCCTGCGCCTGAATTGGCGTGGCTTTGTCAAAGCCGGCATCGGCAATGTTTTTCATAAGCTTGGGGTTAAGCCCCAGCATGGTAAAGTCGGTCACAAGATGACCCTTTCACAAAAGCGAAAACGCCCAGACCATATGGCCAAGGGGTGCAACGCACAGGGCGACGAATTGCTGATCCGGAGCCTCATGGCCCAGACCGAATGGCCGCGTCTGAACCCTGCGTGAGGGGATCATGGGGTAAGGCGTCAAAGGGGGGCTTTGCCCACCTGCTCACGCGGCAGGACTTTGACGGTTGGCTCGCATATGGGCGCTCAATGGTCACATGTCAACGATTATTGAGCCGGCGCACTTTCCATATGCTGCAATACAGAGTAAGGCCGCCAAGTCCTTTTTTTCTGGAGAAACAACAATGGGCTATAATATCGTCGTCGTTGGCGCCACTGGTAACGTGGGCCGTGAAATGTTGAACATTTTGGCGGAGCGTCAGTTCCCCGTAGCAAAGATTACCGTGCTTGCCAGCCGTAAGTCACTGGGCACGGAAGTAAGCTTTGGCGACAAAACTCTGAAGACCGAAGACCTGGACACCTTCGACTTCACGGGAAGCGACATTGCTCTGTTCGCTGTTGGCTCTGATGCCACCAAGCAATATGCGCCCAAAGCGGCTGCCGCAGGGTGTGTTGTGATCGATAATTCATCGCTTTACCGCTATGATCCGGACATTCCGTTGATCGTGCCGGAAGTGAACCCCCAAGCCGTGCACGGCTATGCAAAGAAGAACATCATCGCCAACCCCAACTGCTCAACAGCGCAGATGGTTGTGGCCCTTAAGCCGCTTCATGATCGCGCCAAGATCAAGCGCGTCGTGGTCAGCACGTACCAGTCGGTTTCTGGTGCAGGCAAAGGCGGCATTGATGAGCTGTGGGATCAGACCAAGTCGATCTACAACCCCACTGATGACAAGCCAGCGCGACAGTTCACCAAACAGATCGCCTTCAACGTGATCCCGCACATCGACAAGTTCCTTGATAGCGGCGACACCAAAGAAGAGTGGAAGATGGTTGCCGAGACTAAGAAGATTATCGACAGCAGCATCAAAGTCACCGCGACTTGCGTCCGTGTGCCTGTGTTCGTTGGTCACTCTGAAGCGCTGAACATCGAGTTCGAAGACTTCCTTGATGAAGACGAAGCACGCGACATCCTGCGCGAAGCGCCGGGCATCATGGTGATCGATAAGCGCGAAGACGGCGGCTATGTTACGCCGATCGAATGTGTGGGTGATTTCGCAACATTCATCAGCCGCGTGCGCCAAGATACAACTGTTGAGAATGGTCTGAACATGTGGTGCGTTTCTGACAACCTGCGCAAAGGTGCTGCGTTGAACGCGGTACAGATCGCCGAGTTGTTGGGCCGTGAGGTTCTGAAAAAGGGCTAAGCCGCTCTTCGAGTTCGAAATGCAAAACGCGCGCTGCTTACATATAAAGCGGCGCGCGTTTTCTTTTGTGTAGCGGTGTTGGCTGGGTCGCTTAGAAGCGCTCGGCGCGTAGCACGTCACAGTCGCTGACAGTGACAACACCCATGTGGCGGTCGACCACTTTGAACGCAGCCGTCAGCAGGTCATCAAGACGTTCGGGACGGATGATGCATACCACTTGGCGCATGCCAGAGCGGCCCAACTGACCGTCCGCAGTCCACCCACCGGAGCGGCCAGAACCACCAAGTACGGGCAGGATCGAATAGCCCTGCACACCGGCGCCATCCAACGCAGCGGTCAAGCGGCGCTCCATTGGTTCTTCGATGATAATTGCAACGCGTTTTGCTTTGTGGGTTTCCATTAAGCTGCTCCAGAAAACATTGTGGCCAGTGCCAGATACAAGGGAATACCAACCGTAAGGTTGAAGGGGAATGTGACGCCAAGTGATAGCGTCAGGTAAATTGCCGGATCCGCCTCAGGCACCGCAACCCGCATGGCCGCAGGCACCGCGATGTAGCTGGCAGACGCGCAGAGCACCATCAACAAGACTATGCCACCCAGTGACAGTCCGATTGCAGCACCCATCGCAAGGCCGATAACGCTTGAGGCCAGTGGCATCACAATGCCAAATGCAAGCAGGCCAAATGTGATCGTGCCTTTGGCTTGGCGCAAGCCGCGTCCCGCGACCAGTCCCATGTCCAGCAAGAACAGGCACAGCACACCTTTGAACGGTGCCACAATAAACGGTCCGATTTCGTCCAGCCCTTTTTGACCTGTTGCCATGCCAATGAAGAATGAGCCGACCAACAAAACAATTGAGCCGTTCAACAAGATTTCGCGCCACAGGCCCGCGTCCATGCGGGCCCCGCCTGAGCCCCGTGAGATCAGCCAAAGAGCAGACAAGATCGCAGGTGCTTCCATAACGGCGGCAACCGCAACCATGTAGCCTTCTGATGTGATGCCGCTGCTTTCAAGCACCGAGGTGCCGGCGACAAAAGTCACGATACTGATCGATCCATAGTGTCCAGCCACCGCAGCGGCGTTCACGGTGTCTAACTTGGTAAGCGTGCGTAATAGAACGAATGCCAACAAGGGTAACAGGGCCGACAAAACCAACCCTGCCATAAGTGTCATAATGAGAGTTGCATCTAGGCCATTTTTGGTGACCGCAACGCCTCCCTTAAAGCCGATAGCAAAAAGCAGATATATTGACAGACCCTTGGCCACAGCTTCGGGGATGGTCAATTCTGATCGTGCAAGGGCTGCGAAAAGTCCGAGTGCGAATGACAGAATAATCGGTGACAACAGATTATTCAGCGCGAGCGAAAGTACATTTTCCATTTAAAGCCCTTCTGGTCCAACACGTGTAAAGCCTTGGCCCGGCACAAACGATTCCAGTCGCCCTTCAGCGATGTCCGTCCAAAGGCCGTGCAGGCTTAGACCGCCTGCTTTCACAGCGTCAAGAACAAAGGGAAAGCCCTGTAGGTTCTCAAGGCTGATTTCGACGGCCTTCTTCTCGAGGGCCTCTTGACGGGCATCTGCGTCCTCGATGTGCTTCACATCTTCATAGCCCGAGCGGATGATATCGAGCCACCTGCCAAGGAAGCTGGTTTTTTCCTCAAGGGCGGGGGCGTTGCCGCTACACATTTGTTCACAGCCGGAAATGCCTCCGCAATCGGAATGCCCGACAACGATCAGATGTGCCACTTTGAGATGTGTCACAGCGTACTCAACCGCCGCAGAAGTGCCGTGCGGATCGCCGTCGGGTTCGTACGGGGGCACAAGGTTGGCGATGTTGCGATGGATGAAAAACTCACCAGGGTCCGCACCGAAAAGTGACGTGACCTGCACACGACTGTCACAGCATGAGATCACCATCGCGCGTGGATGCTGCCCCACTTCGGCAAGGCGTCGGTGCCAGACTTCGTTGTCGGCATAGATGGTCGCCTTCCAGCCAACGAAACGTTGGACAAGATATTGGGGTAGGGGTTTAGACAGGGGCATCAGGGTTCTCCGCTGCGATATTCTGGAACCGTGATACTTAAAATCTAAGACTTATTCGAGTTATATTTGCGTCTAGGTTTTCGGTGGTCGAAACGATTTGGATACCATTTGCTGGCAGTAACCTGAGTACTCACGCGGGGGTGTGAGACGTAAATTAGGGTGAAATGGTGGAAAAGATAACAAGATTAGACATGCGCGATCGCGCAACCTTGGACCGTGACTGTCTGGCACAGCTTTATGCCGAGCTTGGGCAGCAAGGGGCCGAAGGGGTTGTGTGCCGCGCGCTTGAGGAATTGGCAGTCCGCGTGGCCCGTGCCCATCAGCATATGCTTGATGGTGAACACGCTGCATTGATGAAAACCGCCAAAAGCAACGTTAGCATCGCTGAGCAAATTGGCCTTCTTGAACTGTCTACGGCGTGCCTTGCTGTGGTTGATGCCGCGCGGGGCGGGGACGGTGTGGCGATTGTGGCCACGGTGACCCGAATGCAGCGCGTGGCCGAGGCATCATTATCCGCAGTCTGGGAAGTGCAGGACGTGTCGTTCTGAAGGCGCTGCGCGACTGCTGACTTCATTATACTGGGCGCATAGAAGGTGCCGAATAGGCGGGTAGCTGCACGCGTGCCCTTGCGGGTGCGCAGCACTAGGGTAGGCTGGCAAGAATTGCACAGCTATCTCAAAAGGATGTTCCCATGTCGCCTAGTTTTTCTGCCGCCACCGATGATGCGATTGCGCTTTATGTTGTCGAGGCCGATCAGTTGGCCGAGTGGATGCAGGGCCTGCCTGAGACTGAACAGTCATGGGCGAAGGCCCAAGGATTTAGTGCGGCTTATGGGCAGGTGATTACTTTCCCAAGCGCGCTGGGCGGTGTGGCATCTGCGGCAGTGGGTGCAGGGACAAAAGCGGATCGTGCGCGCAACCGGTTCTTGTCTGGTACGCTGCCGTTTGCCTTGCCCGAGGGTGTCTATGCGTTGGCCAGCGCACTGGAAGGCCAAGCTGCAGAAACCTTTGCCCTTGGTTGGTTGTTGGGCAGCTACCGGTTTACGCGGTACGCGGATGGGGCGCAGGCCCGTGCGCAGCTTGTTGCGCCAGTGGATGTTGATGCTGCCCGCGTTGAGGCAATTGCCGCGGGTGAATGTTTGACCCGCGATCTGATCAACACGCCAACGGCGGACATGGGGCCCGAACACCTGGAAGCGGCAGCGCGCGAATTGGCCCAAACACATGGCGCGTCGATCAATGTCACCACGGGTTATGCGCTGATTGAGCAGAACTTTCCGATGATCCACGCTGTTGGCCGCGCCAGCGCAAGTGCGCCGCGTTTGATCGATATGAAATGGAGCGATGCAGGACCAAAGCTGACGCTTGTGGGGAAGGGAGTGTGCTTTGATACGGGCGGGCTGAACATTAAACCCGGCGGTAGCATGGGGTTGATGAAAAAGGATATGGGCGGCAGCGCGACAGTGCTTGGCCTTGCGCATATGATCATGGCAACGGGCCTAAAGGTGCAGCTTCGGGTGCTGATCCCTGCGGTTGAAAACAGCATCAGCGGCAACGCGTTCCGCCCGCAAGATATTCTGACCGCGCGCAACGGGCTGACCGTTGAGATTAACAACACCGATGCAGAAGGCCGCTTGGTATTGGCCGATGCGCTTGCTTTCGCCGATGAGGATAACCCTGATATGATTATTTCTATGGCAACGCTGACGGGGGCTGCACGTGTCGCGGTTGGTCCCGATTTGGCGCCGTTTTTTACGGATGACGACAGTGTTGCGCAGACCCTTAGCCAAGCAGGTAGCCACGTTGATGATCCGGTTTGGCGCATGCCGTTCTGGGATCCTTACGAGGCGATGATCGAACCGGGGATCGCAGATCTGGATAACGCCCCAAAGGGTGGGTTTGCGGGTGCGATTACGGCGGCATTATTCCTGCGCCGGTTTGTCAAAAATGGGCCCTATAGCCACTTTGATATCTACGGCTGGCAGCCCTCTGCGGCCCCTGCGCGGCCCAAAGGTGGTGTTGGCCAAGGCGCGCGCGCCCTTCTTGAGGCGCTTCCTAAAATTCTGGGGCTGTAAGCGGTGTTGTGCGTTAATGCCTCTGTGGCCGATCTGCTGCGAAGCCCTGATGGGCGGCGGGACCGACAGCTGTTGATGGGCGATGAAGTACGATCATTGCAAAGCGGCGATGGGTTTCATTACGTGCAATCGGTTAAGGACAGCTACATCGGTTATGTCGACGACGGGCTGATTTCGCAGCAGAACGCGCCCACGCACATGGTGGCAAGCCGCGCGACCCATGCCTATAGCACTGAAAGTTTTAAATCATCCGAGCGGCACGCGTTAAGTTTTGGCGCACGGGTGCACGTTGTGGATGAGCGCAAGAAGTTCTTTGAAACATCAGTTGGCTTTATCCCTAAAAAGCACCTTCGCCCCATTGAGCAGCGCTTTAGCGACCCCGTTACAATCGCGCAGATTTTCTTTGGCACGCCTTACCTTTGGGGCGGTAATTCGAGTGCTGGGATCGATTGTTCAGGGCTTGTTCAAGCGGCACTTCTGGCGTGCGGTGAGGCATGTGCGGGTGACAGCGGTGATCAAGAACAAATGATTGGCGCGCAAATTGCGTTGGACGCGCCTTATCTGCGTGGGGACCTGTTGTTCTGGAAAGGCCACGTCGCCATGATGGTCGATGCCGAGACACTGATCCACGCGAACGCGCACCACATGGCAACAGTTTACGAAAGCGTCGTAGCAGCCATCACGCGGATTGAGGTCCAAGGGGATGGGGCAGTCACAACGCGGCGCAGGCTTTGATCGCTCAGGTTACCGCGCGGATTAGCTTACGCTCAAGAACGTGCAAAACGGGCTTAAGCTCGTGGCCACGTTTCAGGATTTGCCCATCCATTCCAATAACGGAATACATCCCTTGCTTCAGACGTAGCTTGGGACGCTTTTCAATACGGTAAAGCGGTTGCTCTGCGGTGCGTTTGAACACTGAAAAAATAGCAACATCGCGCATGGCGGAAATGCCGTAGTCGCGCCATTCACCAGCCGCGACCATGCGCCCATAGAGCGACAGGATCATGTTAAGCTCGAGGCGGTGAAACATCACGTCTTGCTCGGTGACGCGGGTGATGGGTGTTGCCGAAGTCATGTCCAACAGTTGCGTCGATGGGGCGGAAAATCAAGGCGGTCACAAAAATGTCTAGCTGTGTTCTTTGTCTCGCCCTTTTGTGCCCAGAAGCTACTGCCCGTGCGGCGTAAACGCGTGCGCGCATGGCAATGGTCCGAGCCCCCACTTTATCCCTTGCCAAGGCCCGCGCGTTTACGTCGACAACTCTGGTTATCAGCACCCTAACGATATGTTTTAGTTACCCCGTAACAATCTATTGCGCATTGCATTGGGCCGCTTGGCGGGCCTAGTGTCAGGGCAAATAAGCAATGATCGGAGAGTTGGATTATGCGTACGCGTGCTGCGGTAGCGACCCAAGCGGGCAAGCCCTTGGAAGTGATGGAAGTAAACTTGGCGGGCCCACGGTCCGGTGAGGTTGTTGTTGAAATCAAGGCCACTGGCATTTGTCACACAGATGAATTTACTCTGTCTGGTGCCGATCCAGAGGGGCTGTTCCCCGCGATTTTGGGCCATGAAGGGGCGGGCGTTGTTGTGGACGTGGGTCCTGATGTGACTTCGCTTAAGAAGGGCGATCACGTTATCCCGCTTTACACGCCTGAATGCCGGACGTGCGAATATTGCCTCAACCCCAAGACTAACTTGTGCCAGTCTATTCGCAGCACCCAAGGTCAGGGCCTTATGCCCGATGGAACCAGTCGTTTTACCACGCTCGATGGTGATCCGATTTTGCACTACATGGGCTGTTCGACCTTCGCCAACCATACGGTTGTGCCTGAAATTGCACTGGCAAAAGTACGCAAAGACGCGCCGTTCGATAAGATTTGCTACATTGGTTGCGGTGTCACAACGGGAATCGGGGCGGTCATTAACACGGCGAAGGCCGAGATTGGCAGCTGCGCGATTGTCTTTGGGTTGGGCGGCATTGGCCTTAACGTGATTCAAGGGCTGCGGCTTGCAGGTGCGGATCAGATTGTGGGCGTTGATATCAACCCCAGCAAAGTTGAGATGGGCACCCGTTTTGGGATGACTGACTTTGTGAACCCCAAAGAAGTCGATGGTGACTTGGTGGCCTATCTTGTGGCGCTGACCAAGGGCGGCGCGGACTACACGTTTGATGCAACGGGCAACGTGGACGTAATGCGCACGGCGTTGGAATCTGCACACAAAGGATGGGGCGAAAGCATCATCATTGGTGTCGCGCCCGCCGGTGCAGAAATCAGCACTCGTCCGTTCCAATTGGTGACAGGCCGGTCATGGCGCGGCACGGCCTTTGGCGGCGCACGCGGTCGCACAGATGTGCCGCAGATCGTTGATTGGTACATGGACGGCAAGATCGAGATCGATCCGATGATCACGCACACAATGGGGCTTGATGACATCAACCACGGGTTTGACCTGATGCATCAGGGCAAGTCGATCCGTTCGGTTGTGGTGTATTAAGCGCTGCGTTTACGCGCCGTAGCGTGACAAAAACAGATCGACCGCGGCAGTTGCAATGCGGTCGATCTCTTCCTCGGTAAACCCGTCTTGGATGCCGAATATCAGTTTCTCGTGCAGGTCCGCTTTGCACAGTTGCGGTAGTTGGTCCGCGGCCATGTCAATGTCGTCAATCACCAGATCACCCTTGGCAATCGCCGCGTTGAGATACCTGATCAACCGCTTGCGCGCTTCCATTGGACCGTTGAGGTAAAACGCGCGTCCCAGTTCGGGAAAGCGACTACTTTCAGCGACGGCAATGCGAAAGACATTCACGCCAAAATCCGAATAAAAGAACCGCATCATGGATTTACACGCTTTGCGCAGCACGTCGCGTGGCGGCAACGCCATGTTGATTTCATCAAGTGCTGCGTCTGCTTGGCGGGTGCATTCGGTCCGCGCAACTTCCATGAACAGAACGCGCTTGTCGGTGAAGTAGCTGTATAAAGTAGCCTTGGAGACTTTGGCTTCGCGGGCGATGTCGTCCACGCTGGCGCCGTCAAAGCCATCGCGCATGAACACACGTGTTGCGCCGTCGATCACTTGATCAAACTTGCGACCCTTTTTGATGACCGGCAGTTCGGCGTTCATGAAACCCACCCAAGCGATAAATTCAGAAGCCAATACATAAACTGGTTCGTTTAGTTTGTCCAAGCAGACATTTGGGTGAACGCTGCTCTTCCCCGCTCGGTCGTTGCGTGCTAGCGATTTGATATGGTGGATATATTTCTGAAAACTTTACCCTTTTTCGCGTTGATCGCGCTTGGGTATGGCGCGGCGCGGCGGGAGTTCTTTCCGCCTGAGGCCACGGGATATCTGACCAAGTTCGTCTTTTACTTCGCCCTATCGGCCATGCTGTTCCGCTTTTCGGCTAACCTTAGCCTTGCGGAAGTTATCGATTGGCCGATTGTGTGGGCATATCTTCTGGGCTCCCTAGCGGTCTATTTGTTGGCAACTGTTGTGGCCTTAGTGCGCAAGTGCGGTATCCTTGAAGGGGCGGTTGAGGCGCAATGCGCCGTTATCGGCAATGTTGGTTTCTTGGGTATTCCAATGTTGGTTTTGCTGTTGGGAGAACGTTCCGTTGGGCCTGTGATGTTGGTGTTGGCGGTTGATTTAATTGTGTTTGGATCGCTGATCGTCATTTTGATCACAGGTGCGCGTGATGGGCGGATGTCGCTTGGAATTTTACGCAGTATTGCGATTGGTCTTGTGAAAAACCCGATGATTGTGTCCATCGTTTTAGGGCTGTGTTGGTCCGCAACGGATCAGTCATTGCCTGCGCCCGTGAATGAATTTTTGGGTATCTTGGGGGCAGCGGCCACGCCTGTTGCGCTCTTTGCGATTGGGGCATCCTTGGCGGATAAATCTGCCGAACGGATCAGTGTCGCGGGTTGGTTAACTTTCTGTAAACTTGTCCTGCACCCCGTCGCGGTAGGCGCGCTTGCCCTGTTTGTCTTTACGGTCGATCCGTATTCGGCAGCAGTGATGATCGCGACAGCGGCGCTTCCGGTGGCGGGCAATGTGTACATCATCGCGCGGCATTATGATGTCGCACCATCGCGGGCTTCGGCCAGTATTTTTGTCTCAACCGTGGTTTCCGTGGTCAGCCTTTCAGCGGTGATCGCGTGGGTTACGAAAACTCTTTTGTGAGGAATTGCCGTGTTAAAACTGATCTCTGAAAACCGTGCATTCGATGGCGTGCAACGTGTGTATTCACACCGTTCTGAGGCGTGTGATTGCGACATGACATTTGGGCTTTATCTGCCTGCAGAGGCTGCGTTTGGCCCTGTGCCTTTGCTGACATATTTGTCAGGTCTGACATGCACCCATGCCAACGCGATGGAGAAATCTGGTGCGCAAAGATGGGCCGCTGAGGAAGGCATTGCGGTACTTTTCCCCGATACGTCGCCCCGCGGCGAGGGCGTACCAGATGACGAGGCATATGACCTTGGCCAAGGGGCGGGCTTTTACGTGAATGCGCAAAACGCACCGTGGTCGTCGCACTTCAAGATGTGGGATTATATCACCAAGGATTTGCACGGCGCTTTGGCTGAACTGCCTGTTGATCTTGAGCGACAGAGCATCACGGGCCACTCAATGGGTGGGCACGGCGCGTTGACCTTGGCGATGCATATGCCCGAGCGTTACCGTGCTGTTTCGGCGTTTGCACCCATTGCCAACCCAACCCAAAGTGACTGGGGTACAAAGCAGCTTGATGCGTATTTGCCGCAAACCGAATGGGCCAATCACGATGCCAGTTTACTGATGGCTGACCGTGGATTTGCCGGTCCTGTGTTGATTGACCAAGGCACCGATGATCAGTTTCTCGATTTGCTACGCCCCGAAAGCCTTGCCCACGCGATGACAGCGCGCCGCCAAGCAGGCGAATTTCGGATGCAGAAAGGGTACGATCACAGTTATTACTTTGTCTCGACGTTTATGGCCGATCACATCGCCTTTCACGCAGAGGCGCTGCACGGGTGATCTACGTTGATGCAGATGCCTGTCCGGTCAAAGCCGAGGCAGAGCGCGTAGCGACGCGGCACGGGCTTACCCTTTTTGTGGTAAGCAACGGTGGGCTTCGCCCATCGCAGAACCCGTTGGTTGAAGATATCATCGTGCCTGACGGACCGGATGTTGCAGATATGTGGATCGCGGACCGCGCCAAAGCCGGTGACGTGGTGATCACAGGTGACATTCCGCTGGCGGCGAAATGCGTAGAGGCAGGGGCCCGCGTGATTAAGCATAACGGCGAAATTCTGGACGCGCGCAATATCGGACAGGTTTTGGCGACGCGCGATCTGATGCAGGATTTGCGTAGTGCGGACCCGTTTCGCCAAGGGGGTGGGCGACCGTTTTCCAAGGCCGACAGATCGCGATTTTTAGACGGGCTTGAGCGCGTGGTGCGCCTTGCCAAATCAGACGCAGAAAAAGGAACAGCACCATGAGTGTTCAGGCAGTGGTTTTTGACATCGGCAACGTGCTTCTTGAATGGCACCCGGAACGCTTTTTCGACAGCGTAATTGGTCAGGAGCGCCGCGAAGCGATGTTTGCAGAAGTAGATTTGCACGGCATGAACGACCGTGTTGATCGCGGCGAGGGCTTTCGAGATGTGATCTATGCGCAGGCGGAACAAACGCCGCAGTGGCGTGATGAAATCCGTATTTGGCATGATCGCTGGATCGAGATGGCCGCGCCGGTGATTGAGCATTCCGTCCGCTTGCAAACCGCACTGCGTGCCAAAGGGGTTCCAGTTTTCTCGCTGACCAACTTCGGTATTGAGAGTTTTGCTTACGCGCAGTCGCATTATCCGTTTTTAACCAATTTTGATCGGCAATACGTCAGCGGTCACATGCGCTGTATCAAGCCAGAACCGCAGATTTATCAGATGATGGAAGATGACTGTGGTGTGGGGCCTGAAGGGTTGCTCTTTACGGATGACCGCGCGGATAACATCGCAATGGCGGCTTCACGCGGATGGCAAACGCATCTGTTTGAAGGGCCGCAAGGATGGGCTGATCGATTGGTGGCCGAAGGCTTGTTGAGCGCAGAGGAGGCCGCTTAGTTAAGCGGCCCTAGCTTGCCACGGCTGCCGGTAACGGACGCTCTTTGATGGGCAGATGCACGATTGCGCTGAACGCGCCCACTCCCACACCGACCCACCAGACCATGTTATAATCGCCGTAGATGTCATACATTTTACCGCCCAGCCAAACGCCAAGAAAGCTGCCCAATTGGTGGCTGAAAAAGACGATGCCATAGAGCGTGCCCATGTAGCGCAGGCCGTAAATATGCGCGACAAGGCCGCTGGTCAGTGGCACTGTGGCCAGCCACAATGAGCCCATCGCAAGCGAGAACACGATCACTGTTGTGGGCGTGATCGGCATCAGGATAAACACGGCCGCCACGAGTGTCCGGCCTGTATAGATGCCCGCCAGTAGGTATTTCTTGGAGTAACGTTTGCCTGCCCAACCGGCCAAAAGGGTGCCCGCAATGTTGGCCGCGCCGATCAGCGCGATGGCCATGGCGCCCAGTGCGCTGGTGGTGGTGATGCCGATGTTATGCAGGACGCCGCCAGCCAAAATGGGGCCGCACATTTCGGTAATCATTGCGGGGAAGTGCGCGGTGATGAAGGCAAGCTGATAGCCGCAGGAAAAGAACCCAAGGAAGATGAGTGAATAGGACGGGTCTTTGAAGGCCTTAATCAGGATTTGGCCCATCGACTCTTCCAACTCGGCTTTGCTGGCGGGGGCGGCCGCGTTCATCAAAGGTAGGCACAACAGCGTGCTGATGATCAGACCCGCAAAGACGATAAAGACCATTTGCCATGACATGATTGTCAAAAGCGCCTCGGCGACGGGGGCCCCAAAGATTTGGCCTGCGCTACCGGCTGCGGTGGCGATGGCAAGCGCCATAGAGCGGTTCTCATCACTCGCGGCACGCCCAACAACGGCCAGAATGACGCCGAAACCTGTCCCCGCGATGCCAAAACCCACGAGCCATGCATAGGCTTGGTGGCCCAAAGGCGTGATGGCTTGTGATGATAGCAAAAGGCCAATTGCATAAGTCAGCGCGCCCAAAATAATGGCTTTGCGGTCTGTCAGCTTTTCAGCGATGGCACCAAAGATCGGCTGGCCAATGCCCCACGCAAGGTTCTGAATGGCGATCGCAAGCGAGAACTCTGTGCGCAGCCAGCCGAATTCCTCTGCGATGGGAATTTGGAACACGCCAAAACTTGCCCGGATCGCAAAGCTGACCATGATAATGATGCAGCCCGCAACGAGGACCGGCGTAATGAGAGGCGCGCTTGATGTTTTCATCCCGCTTAGATGGCGCAGGTTCAATGACCGGTCAATTCTTATTGTGCATATGTCATTGACGGTTAGCGTTTTCGTCCATCGCACCGTTGATGTCTGCCAAAGCGGTGCTGAGAACTGTGGCCCATTCACCGATGATGGGGATGAAATCAATCTGGCTAAGCAAATAAACAAGCACAGAAACCAGCAGCGTGGCCCCAATGACGGACCCTAAACCAAAGGCCAGTCCGCGCGCAAAATTGAACGCAAGCATCTTGGGCACAGAGTTGTGCATCGTCACAAAGCGGTGGCCGTTCAGTTTAGCGACCTCGGCGGCCAGTTTTTTGATGTCTTGATCCATCTCGAAATCATGCGTCTTTTTCTGGTATTTGTAAAACTGAACGACTAGGCAAACGTTATGGTTCCATCCGAGATTTATACCGCCCGCGTCGCCGCCGGAGAGCTGACGCCAGATGATGCGCAAACCGCTGTCTTGCCGGAATTTGACCGCATTGCGAACGAGCTGGCAAAGCCCGTAAAGCGCGGCTTTTTCCGCCGTGCCCCTGATCCAATACAGGGCCTCTATCTGTGGGGCGGTGTTGGGCGTGGGAAGTCGATGCTGATGGATTTGTTTGTCAGCGGGCTAAGCGTACCGGCGCGGCGGGTCCATTTTCACGCCTTCATGCAAGAAATTCACGAGGCTATTCACGAAGCACGTGCGCGCGGTGTTGATGACCCGATCAAACCTGTGGCGGATGCCATTTCTGACAGCGTGCGGTGTCTGGCGTTTGATGAAATGCAAATTACGGACATCACCGATGCGATGATTGTCGGGCGTCTGTTTGAGCAACTTTTCGCGGCGGGTGTGGTTGTTGTGACCACCTCAAACCGTGTGCCGGATGATCTTTATAAACACGGGCTGAACCGTGATTTGTTTGTGCCGTTTATTGAACTTCTAAAAGAGAAAATGGTGGTGCATGAACTGGCATCACCTACGGATTACCGCCAAGACCGCCTTGCGGGGTCGGATGTTTATTTTACCCCTGTTGATCAAAAGGCGCGCGCTGCAATGGATGCAGCTTGGGCCGCACTGGCAGATGGTGACAGCGCACCGCTTACGTTGCGCGTAAAGGGTCATGACCTGCTGATACCGCGATTTCACAATGGTGTGGCGCGGGCCAAGTTTTTTGATCTGTGCGGCAAGCACCTTGGGGCGGCGGATTATTTAATGTTGGCAGAGACTGCGAAGGTTCTGCTGTTGGATGATGTGCCACGATTGGGGCGGTCAAATTTCAACGAAGCCAAGCGGTTTGTGACGTTGATTGATGCGCTTTATGAGGCGGGCACGCGTCTGATTTGCTCGGCTGCGGCGGCGCCGGAGTTGCTGTATGTTGAGGGCGAGGGGACTTTTGAGTTTGAGCGCACCGCAAGCCGATTGCGCGAAATGCAATCTGCGGATTGGGGTCTGTAGACGGTCTGTAAATCCTGCTGAGCAAAAAAAGGGGCCCCGAAGGACCCCTTGTAAGTTTTGCTCAATGGCTTGGAGATGCCTGCTTTTTTTATACGTTTGGGATGCGCAACTTTTGCCCGATGAAAATACGATCGGGCGTTGTGAGCTTGTCACGGTTGGCACCGAAGATTGTTTGGTAATCGGTTGTGGAGCCGTAAAACTTCAGCGCGATATAGGCCAAGCTATCGCCTGAGGCGACGGTGTAGACGCGGTTGCCATTTTCAACGCGCGCAATGGGGCACGAGGCTTCGGCTGCGCGGCGTTGCAATTCGGCGGCGGCTGTTTCACCTTTGGCGACCAATGCTTTTTGCACAACGTTGAACAATACGGCCGTTGGATCAACTTCGCCGCCGGTTGTGCCAAGCTCTTTGGGCAGCACTAAAACCCCGTTAGACACAGCTGCAGAGATCAGGTTTTGCGCGTCTGTTACCGCACTTGGCGCGTTGGTTGAGTTAAGCTTGAGGCGGTTATTCTCATCTTCGTCAATTGAGTAGAGGCCCGCCACGATGCCTTCTTCCAGCATGCGCAGTTTGTTGGCGTTCAAGATATCCACGGCCTCTTGGACTTTGCGGGCTTTTTCTTCCGCAATGGCTTCGGCTGTTTGTACAGGCGCGGGGCTAAGCGATGCGTTGACTGCCGATTGTACGTTCAAGCTGTTGAGTGTCTCGCTTGTGTTACGTGTGACTTCTGGCGTCAGCGGCAACCCCGATGATGCGGATGCGACTTGTGCCGTGATCGTTGGTTCGCTGGTCATTTTGACAACCTGATACGTCAGCGCGCCACCAACAACGAAAGAGAAACCGCTGATAGCAAGCACAAGGGGAAGCGTCTTTTTGGAGGTACTGGTCATGGGCTCAACTTTCACGATGGTGTCTCCTGAGTGGTCAGGCCGAGAGCTGTCCAGATTTGCATGCCGCCTCGGTAATATTTGACTTTTTCTGCTGGGTATCCGCTGTCCAAAAGGGTGCTGATAAGCCGTTGCGCGTCTGTGGTTCCCGGACCTGCGTCAAAGATCACCAGCTCAACTGCGCCGCTGAAGTTAGACACGCCCGCGGCTGTTTTGGCGCCAAGCGCGCAAGATATCAACGCGGTAGGGGTTGTCGGCGGCCATTGTGGGCACCGGCACACTGACAGATGCAGGAATAAAGCCAACTGCGCGTTGTTCAGGCATGCTGGCATCAAGGATAAGCCCTGATCCCGCTGCAACCTGTTCGGTCATGAAGCTCATCACGTCCAACTCACCGATGGTGGTGACACCTTCGGCTGCGGACATAGGTGACAGGCAACTGCCCTCACATGACAGACTTGGTCGCGCGAAGGCGACCAGTTTGTTCACGTTGACCTGAGCGGCGCGCGTGATGGTGAAAGCCTCGCCATTAAAGCGAAACGAGGTTTCATTTCCGACTTGTTGTGCTTGGGCGACCAAAGCGGACGCCGACAAAATACCAACTAAAGCCCCTGAAAATAGGCTACGAATCATTAACAACTCCCCCAGCAGGACAATACTCACCCACATGTTGTGGCGCGGGGCTGGCAGGCCCATGAATATCGCTACTGCCTCCACATATAGAGACAGAACGAATCAGTATTCAAAGGATTTTCGAATCACTCTTTGGATTTTTCTGTGGCGGCTGGTGTGGTGTTAGTCTTAGCCGTTGCTGCGCAAAATGGCCCCAGCTAGGTAAAGTGATCCGCAGATCAAGATGCGTGCATCGGGTTCGGAGGCGGTTATGTTCTCAATCGCTGACTGCACATTGGGTGCAATTTCTGACTGAAAACCAACACGTTGCGCTGCATCAGCAGTGGTTTGTGCGGGCAGGGTGTTTACTTCATCGGGAATGTCGACCGCGGTCAGGCTTTGGGCAACTGTCGCCAACGGGGCGAGGTATCCATCGATGTCCTTTGTGTTCAACATACCGCAAATCAGATGCGTTGAACGGTTCGGCAGTGTCTTGATTACGTCGGCCATCGCGCGGCCCGCGGCAGGGTTGTGCCCACCATCAAGCCAAAGTTCCGCGCGCCCTGCAGCCTCTACCAGCGGGCCAGTTTTGAGGCGCTGCATCCGCGCGGGCCAGCTTACGTTTTCCATTGCTGTGGCGCAGGCATCTTCACCAAAACCAAGGTGGCGAAGCGCCATCAATGCGGCACCTGCGTTCTGGACTTGGTGTGCGCCGGGCAGGGCGGGCATCGGTAGGTCCAGCAGTCCGTTTTCATCTTGGAAAATGAGGCGGCCGCGTTCTGTGGTGACGTGCCAGTGTTCGCCGTGTACCAGCATGGGCGCGCCAAGGCTGTTTGCCTTAGCCTCAATCACATCAAGGGCCTCATCATGCTGAGGGCCAACAATAACAGGCACGCCGCGCTTGATGACGCCTGCTTTTTCACCTGCGATGGCACCCAAAGTGTCCCCAAGAAATTGCTGATGATCCAAGTCAACGGGCGTGACGATTGATAGGGCGGGGTCCATCACATTGGTTGCATCAAGCCGCCCACCAAGGCCAACTTCAAGCAACGTATAATCTGCTTTTGTGCGTGAAAATGCCAGCAGGGCGGCAACAGTCGTGATCTCGAAATACGTGATATTCGCGCCATTGTTGCCGGTATAGCAATCGTCCAGAACTTGGGTCAGGGCGTCTTCTGTGATCAGCTCGCCCGCAAGGCGGATGCGTTCATGAAAGCGCGCCAGATGCGGCGATGTGTAGGCGTGCACGGATTTACCCGCGCCCTCAAGTCCCGCGCGGATCATCGCTTGGGTTGAGCCTTTGCCGTTGGTGCCAGCCAGATGAATGACAGGCGGCATGCGGTTTTGCGGATTATCAAGCGCGCTCAAAAGTGCCCAAACACGGTCTAGCGTCAGATCAATGATCTTGGGGTGCAGCGCCATCATCCGTTGCAGGATGACGTCAGATGTATCGGCTGTCATTTTGCGTCTGTGATTTCTGGTTGTTCCGCAGGGGCAGGCAAATCGCCGTGGATTGCGGGTTTGTCTTTCATCATCATGCGTATGATGGTCACCAGTTCCGACTTTAGCTTTGAGCGGTGTGTCACGCGGTCAAGCATGCCGTGTTCAAGCAAATATTCAGCCCGCTGAAAGCCTTCGGGCAGTTTTTCGCGGATGGTTTGCTCAATCACGCGGGGTCCGGCAAAGCAAATCAGGGCGTTTGGTTCGGCAATATGCACATCGCCCAGCATGGCGTATGAGGCGGTCACACCACCGGTCGTTGGGTGGGTCAGCACAACGATGTAGGGCAGGTTTGCTTCTTTGAGCATTTCAACCGCCACGGTTGTGCGTGGCATTTGCATCAAAGACAGAATGCCTTCCTGCATCCGTGCGCCACCAGCGGCAGAGAACAGGACGAGGGGACGCTTTAGCTTTACGGCGCGTTCGGCCGCCGCGATAATTGCGTTGCCCACATACATTCCCATTGAGCCAGCCATGAACGAGAAATCCTGACAGGCGGCAACGATAGGTGTCCGCAGGATTTCACCCTCTGCCACCAGCATCGCTTCTTTTTCGCCCGTTGATTTGACGGCGGCCTTCATGCGGTCGGGATAGCGCTTCTGGTCCTTAAACCCGAGCGGGTCAGCAAGTGGTTCAGGCACCGCTACGTCCAGATATATGCCACCGTCGAACAACGCTTGGAAGCGGTCGCGCGCAGTGATCGCCATGTGGTGATCACATTGCGTGCAGACGTTTAGATTTTCCGTCAGCTCACGGTGAAACAGCATGGTGCCGCATTCAGAGCATTTCTGCCAAAGGTTCTCGGGAACCTCACGTCGTGAAAAGATGGAATTAATCGTCGGACGGACGTAATTGGAAATCCAGTTCATAGAAAGCCCCTGCTACCTTCATTTCCCAGATAAGCCCGTGGCTCAGGAAATGCAATCAGGCGCGTATCGCCCAACGGGCCGTGGCCCATGCGAGCCCCACCGCGACCAGATCAAGCCAGATATAGCTCATCAATTCAGGGTCATCGGCGCGGTAGGGAAGTGTGAAAAGCGCAAGTCCTGACAAAACGCCCGGAAGGCCCACGATAAGAAGCGCGCTGAGGTTGTTCAGCAAATGCAGGGCGATCGCAGGGGCAAGGGTGCCAGAGCGAGCCGTCAAATCAGCAGCGATCACACCAAATAGCACGGCCCACAGCGTAATCATCCATGCGTTGCCGCCATTTGTTGCGGGGTCATGATGCAGCAGGCCGAACGCAATCGAGGGTAGCAGCATCCAGATGATTGGGCTTTTGAAACGTGCGGCAAGCTGGCTTTGCAAGTAACCCCGAAAGACCAGTTCCTCTGCGCTGACTTGAACCAGCGTCAGCGCGATGGCCGGGATCAAGAAAGCGGCCCATTTTAGTACTGGATACTGTTGGTTTAGCTCGCTCAATATGTCCCAAGGCGGCATGAACATCAGCGCGACCATCAAGATGAACAAAAAGCCCACGCTGCGTTTGAAGTGTCTTTGGAACATTTCTTGGGGCCCCAAAACACTGACAAACCTGCGGCCATGCAGCTTAAGTGCAGCCCATGTGCCCAAAATCATAAATGAGAAGGTACTAAGCAACAGCATCATGCCGAATGGTGTGGTGCCATTCATGGTGTTGAGCAGGACTGTCTGTGACTGGCTAAGAAACGTCATAACCGCAAAAAATGCTGAAATTCCAGCGAAGTAGATGGCCCCGATAAGGATTGTGCCCAATGTGATGCGCCAAATTTGTGGTTGTGGGCGGGCGGGGGCAATCATGGCTTCGAAAAACGGGTATGACATTTAGACACCTTTCATGCGTTCACACTTGTGGATCACTTAGCCCTGCCTTATCCAGTTTTCCAATGAATTTAGGGAGTTGAGCAATGACGAAGGTCGACAAATCCAAGCTGCCAAGCCGCTATGTGACAGAGGGGCCATCGCGCGCACCTCACCGGTCGTATTATTATGCGATGGGCCTGACAGAAGAAGAAATCGCACAACCGCTGGTTGGTGTTGCGACCTGCTGGAACGAAGCAGCGCCGTGCAACATCTCATTGAACCGTCAGGCGCAGGCCGTGAAGCTGGGCGTAAAGTCCGCCATGGGTACGCCGCGCGAGTTCACAACCATTACGGTCACCGACGGTATTGCGATGGGCCACGAGGGCATGCGTTCTTCTCTGGCGTCACGCGAGGCAATTGCGGACACGGTTGAATTGACGATGCGCGGCCACTGCTATGACGCGATTGTTGGTCTTGCGGGCTGTGACAAATCCTTGCCCGGTATGATGATGGCGATGGTGCGTTTGAACACGCCGTCTGTCTTTATTTACGGTGGTTCGATCCTTCCGGGTCGCCTTGAAGGTAAAGACGTTACAGTTCAGGACGTATTCGAAGCTGTGGGTCAGCACCAAGCGGGCAACATGAGTGACGAAGCGCTGCGAACGCTTGAGCGCGTCGCATGCCCGTCTGCTGGTGCCTGTGGCGGTCAGTTCACAGCAAACACCATGGCGTGTGTGTCTGAGGCGATTGGCCTTGCGCTGCCAAACTCGGCTGGTGCGCCTGCGCCTTACGAGAGCCGTGACCAATACGGCGTTGCTTCTGGTGAAGCGGTGATGCGTTTGATCGAAAAGAACATCCGTGCGCGTGATATCGTGACGCTAGAAAGCTTGCAAAACGCTGCGCGCGTTGTGGCCTGTACCGGTGGGTCAACCAACGCTGGCCTGCACTTGCCAGCGATTGCCCACGAAGCGGGTATTGATTTCGACCTTGATGATGTGTGCGAAATTTTCCGTGATACGCCTTACTTCGTCGATCTTAAGCCCGGCGGTCAGTATGTTGCGAAAGACCTTTATGAGGCTGGTGGTGTACCAGTGGTCATGAAGGAGCTGCGCAAAGCAGGTCTGATGCATGAAGACTGCGTGACCGTTACTGGCTACTCAATCGGCGAAGAGTTGGACAAGGTGTCGCTGGAAGCAGACGGTCGCGTGATCTACCCGATTGAAACACCGATCACCAAAACCGGTGGTGTTGTGGGCCTTAAGGGTAACCTCGCGCCGGAAGGTGCTATCGTTAAAGTTGCGGGCATGGGTGAGGAAGAGCAGTCGTTCACCGGTCCTGCGCGTGTGTTTGAATGCGAAGAAGACGCATTTGAGGCCGTAAAGCAGCGCGCCTACGAAGAGGGCGAAGTGCTTGTCATCCGCAACGAAGGCCCTGCTGGTGGTCCGGGGATGCGCGAAATGCTGTCCACGACTGCGGCGCTTTCTGGTCAGGGTATGGGCAAGAAAGTTGCTCTTATCACTGATGGTCGCTTCTCAGGCGCGACACGCGGTTTCTGCGTGGGTCACGTTGGTCCAGAGGCGGCACATGGTGGCCCGATTGGTATGCTGAAAGATGGCGATATGATTACCATCAATGCCATCAACGGTGAATTGTCTGTCGATTTGACGGATGATGAGCTAGCCGCACGTCGCGCGGAATGGGCAGGTCCGAAAGAAACTTTGTACGCCAGTGGCGCTCTTTATAAGTACGCACAGCTTGTTGGCTCAACACGGCTCGGGGCGGTTACGCACCCAGGGGCCAAAGCGGAGCGTCATGTATACATGGATCTCTAAAGCCATTGTCGGGCTGCTGGTGATTTCACTGGCAGCCTGCGCCTCGCTTGAGGGGGCGTTGCCAAGTTTCTCTGGGTTGTCTCTAGCCGGATCAAAGACAGAGCGTGTTGGTCCCCTCAAGATTGTACTCCCTGCGGATTACTGCTCTGATACCTCAAGCAGTAAAGACCGGTTTAGCGTAGTGTTGCCCTGTAAGGCATTGAGTGGCGAGGTTGACGATTGGCCCAGCTATATCGCCGTGTTCACAACGTCAGTGGGCGAGAAAGCCCCGCCTTATGGTTTGGGTCGTGCCAGTGCCATTGAGGCTGCGTTGCGCTCAACCGAAGGACGTACGGCGATAAGCCGGTCGGGTAATCCCCGCAGTGTGAATGTGTTAGGTATTTGGCCCCAGTCTGAGGCGCTTTATGTGCGGATAAAGGACACAAGCATCACCCCGTTTGGTCGCGGCTACACCGAGCATTGGCGCGCCTTGAGCGTTGTAGGCGGGCAATCGGTGGTCGTAACTGTTGGGGGTTATGGCAAAAACCAATTGTCCGAACCTGATGGTCTGCGCGTCTTGCAGCGTTTCGTAAAGCGTATGAAAGGCGCCAACCCATAAGGTGCTACGCCAGTTTTAGGCGGCAAAAGAAATTCGCGTAGCGGGCTTCGCGCTTGGTGGGATTTCGTTTACGGTTTTCGGGTAATCAGTGATCAGTTCATTTCGGGAATAACTAGTGAAACTATCGGCCTCACTTTGGAATGCAGCATTAAACCGCCGTGTCTTGCGCAAATGGCGCGAGGTGGCTGTGTCTGCGGCAGATGCCCCGTTGTCTGCGCTGCGCGTGCAACGGCAAATTGCGCGTGAGTTGAAACGCCATTTGGATCAGTTCGCGTTTGTGGCGGATGGCCGGTTGGCGCTTCCGTTGATCGGCGCGCAGGCCATGCAAGTCCCCCCCCGACAGTGATTGGTCGTGGCGCCCAGAAATATGGCGCGGCCCGCAGGCGCGTAGCGGCATTGCAGCGGTGCAAAACAAAACCCGTTTTGGCAATGAAGCGACGATTTTCCATGACTGCGTCACTTCAGAACTGGCCGTTCGGCAGTTGCGAAACCAGCGTGCAACGGATTTGTCGCCCTACGGGTTGCGCCTTGATGTTTTTCGCTTTGATGGCAGCTTTTTGTCTGTGGTGATTGATCTGCCCAAAGCCGGTGTTGATGACCTAAGGCGGCGGCATATCATCCGGATGGATGCCCAAGTTGAGATGGAGAAACCGCTTGAGATATTCGCGCGGCTCAACATCAAGCATGGGCCAAACACGGATCAGATTGTACGCGAGCTGCCCCTGAACGGCTCTGACATATTTGTCGAATTTGATCTGGCATACACCAAGATGAACGAAAAGCGGGTGGAGAGAATGTGGGTCGATCTCATTTTTGAAGATCCCCAAATGAACGAAATCGTTGTGCGCGATCTGACGTTCAGCCGCCAACCGCGCGCTGAGTTTTGATCGGGTAAGGGACGGAGTATTTTGACATGTCGAAAATGAAACTTACCAAAACCCGTTTGCAAGGCGCCGTGTGGGAGGGGCTTTTGTGGGCCGATGATGCAGAGCCAGTCGTTGAGGTAATGTATATGCAGCGTCCAATTAAGGACATGCGGTTGCAGCCCACACAAACAGCGGGCGAATATGCGCTGCGCATTTCATTACCCCATCAAATGATGTCGGACGGCGCGCATACGGCACTGATTACAGATGGTGCTGCTGGCAATATTCTAGAACGGATAACTGTCATGGAGGGTGATGCCTTGGCCGAGGATATTCGCGCCGAAATGGATTTGCTGCATGCGGAGTTAGATTTGCTGAAACAGGCGTTTCGCCGCCACTGTGTGGAAACGCAGTAGCACCGCAGGGTGGCACATTGCCCCTAACGCCACGTCGGGGGTGACAGGCGGGGCCGCGAATGTATGGTTGACCTGCACGTAAAGAGAGGCATCCGTACTATGAGCACCTATCCGCATTTGTTGGCTCCGCTTGATCTGGGTTTTACCACCCTGAAAAACCGCGTGCTGATGGGGTCGATGCATACTGGCCTTGAGGAAACCAAAGATTGGAACCGCGTTGCGGAGTTTTACGCAGAGCGTGCGCGCGGCGAAGTTGGGTTGATGGTGACTGGCGGCATGGCGCCCAACCGCGAAGGCGGTGTGTTTCCTGGTGCAGCGGGTCTGTTCAATGATGATGACATCGCCAATCACAAGATCGTCACAGACCGCGTGCATGATGCGGGCGGTAAAATTGCGATGCAAATTCTGCATGCAGGTCGTTATGCCTATTCGCCGGAATGCGTTGGCCCGTCTGCGGTGAAGTCGCCCATTTCGCCTTTTGCGCCCAAAGAACTGGACGCGGAGGGTATCGAAAAACAGATCAGTGACATCGTGACGGCCGCAATGCGCGCACGCCAAGCGGGGTATGACGGCGTTGAGATCATGGGGTCGGAGGGGTATTTTCTGAACCAGTTCTTGGTCACACACACAAATCGCCGCACAGATGAATGGGGCGGCAGTTATGAAAACCGCATGCGCTTGCCCGTTGAGGTGGTACGTCGTACCCGTGAGGCCGTTGGACCTGATTTCATTTTGATCTACCGGTTGTCGATGATTGATCTCATCCCCAACGGCTCAACATTGGATGAGGTTGTGATGCTGGCCAAAGCTGTTGAAGCGGCAGGTGCCACCATCTTGAACACAGGCATCGGCTGGCACGAAGCGCGTATCCCTACCATTGCCACGTCTGTTCCGCGCGCGGCTTTCAGTTGGGTCACTGAAAAGCTGATGGGCAGTGTGCAAATTCCTTTCATTACGTCGAATCGGATTAATACGCCCGATGTTGCCGAAGGTATCCTTGAACGGGGCGCCGCCAATATGGTCAGCATGGCCCGTCCGTTTCTGGCTGACAGCCAATTTGTCCGCAAAGCGATGGAAGAAAAGCCTGAGCAGATCGCGCCTTGCATTGGTTGTAATCAGGCGTGCCTTGATCACACGTTTGGTGGCAAGTTGAGTAGCTGCCTAGTGAACCCACGCGCCTGTTATGAAACCGAATTACCGATGAAGCCGGCGGATGTTGCTGAACGTGTTGCCGTTGTTGGGGCAGGACCTGCGGGGATGTCTGCTGCGATTACTGCAGCTCAGCGTGGTCACGAGGTGACGCTTTTTGATGCACACAGCGAGGTCGGCGGGCAGCTTAACATGGCCAAGCAAGTGCCGGGCAAAGAAGAGTTCTGGGGGCTTGTGGATTGGTACCGCGCCATGCTTGCCCACACCGGCGTGCATGTGCGTCTTGGTGCGCAGGTGGATGCATCGGCGCTGTCTGATTTCGACCATATTATTGTTGCAACAGGCGTGACGCCCCGTGATCCGCAGATCGCCGGACAAGATGCGCCAAACGTCGTGAGCTACGTGGATGTGCTGCGCGGTGGGGCGGTAGTTGGCGATAGGGTTGCGATCATCGGCGCGGGCGGTATCGGGTTTGATGTGGCTGGAACGCTTGCCCATCATGGGACGTCGTCGACGGTCGATCTGGAAGCATGGAAAGCAGAGTGGGGGGTTGGTGATCCATCGCAGACCCGCGGTGGGCTTGCCCCGACAGGTCCGGCGCCAAAAGCGAGTGCGCGTGAAATCACTCTGTTGCAGCGCAAAGCAGAAAAAGTTGGCAAGCGGCTTGGCAAAACGACCGGCTGGATCCACCGCGCGGCGCTAAAGATGAAGGGCGTGAAGATGATTGCGGGTGTGAATTATGAACAGATCACGTCCGAAGGCTTGCACATTAGTTACGGTGCTGATCGCACCAAGCCCGAGGTTTTGGCCGTTGATACGATTGTGCTGTGCGCCGGTCAGTTGCCAGAACGAAGCTTGGCGGATCAACTGATGGCCATGGGCAAGCAGTGCCACGTGATTGGTGGCGCGGACGTCGCAGCAGAGCTGGACGCCAAGCGCGCCATCGATCAGGGCACCCGATTAGCGATGACCCTGTAAGAACACGCTACTGTTTCCCGCCTTGAAGCGGTGTTGTAATTACCGCGCTATTGTCGGGTTACTGTCCTAATTCGGCCTGATTTCGATCCCATACCCAACCCCAACGAAATGATTGTTGAGGTTGATCGCATGGATCGTCTTACTGAAATGGAAGCCTTTGCCACGGTTGTGGATCAGGGCGGTTTTACAGATGCCGCCAAGAAAATGGGCATTTCAAAGTCTGCGGTCTCAAAGCATGTCTCATCTCTGGAGGCGCGCCTTGGTGCGCGTTTGCTCAACAGAACGACACGCCGCGTCAGCCCTACGGAAATCGGGCTTGCCTATTATGATCGTGCGCGCAGTGTGTTGAATGACGCCGGTGAGGCAGATTCGATGGTGACATCGATGCAGTTGGCCCTTTCTGGCTTGTTGCGGATCAGTGTCGCGACGGATTTTGGGGGTGAACCACCTGTCACCGGTCCATGGGGATTTCTTGTCCGAGTTTCCCGATATTACCGTCAATATGGTGTTGAATAACCGCTAAGTTGAGTTGATCTCTGAGGGTTTTGATATGGCCGTTCGGATTGGAGAGCTTGAAGATAGTACATTACGCGCGCGTAAGCTGACCGAAACGTCAAAGCGGATGATCGCGTCACCGCAATATCTGGCCAAGCACGGTCGGCCCACCAAGATTGATGATTTGAACGACCATAAGTTGCTGCACTACTCGAACCAAGCCTCGGGCAATGTATGGAAGCTGACCGCGCCTTCGGGTGAAAAGCGCCAAGTTCGTACGGCAGGATGGCTTATGGTCAACGATGGGCAATCGCATTTTGAATGCTGCGATTAGTGGGCTTGGCATCGCATATTTGCCCAGCTTTTTGTACGCTGAAGCAGAAGCGGCTGGCTTGGTTGAAGAAGCAATTCCGGACCTTCCGGGTGAAACACAGGGTATTTACGCAGTTTACCCGCCGGGTCGGTTTACCCAACCAAAAGTGCGCGCTTTCATTGATTTTCTGGCCCATGCGTTTGCCGAAAAAGGCCCAAACCAGTGGTAGGTAGCACTGTTATTTGTGGCGCTACTGGGTTGATGTCACGATAACTTCCACGCGCCTGTTGGCTTCACGACCTTGTGCCGTCAGGTTCGAGGCGATTGGACTAAGATATCCCATGCCCTGCGCGTCCATTTGTGCCCTTGGTACGTTAAAATCGGATACCAATGTTTCCAACACAGCCTCGGCGCGCTTTTTGGATAGCGCGATGTTGCCGTTCAACGCCCCTTGGCTGTCCGTGTGCCCAACAAGCGCAATTTGCTGATTAGGGTGCCCGCGTAGATAGTCGGCCAAGGCCCCAAGCACGGGCGCGCGCGGGTCCGTCAACGTGGCGGAGCCTGTCATAAACGACAGCCCGTGTAGTTCCGCAAACCCATGAATTTTCAATCGCTGCGCAAGCGGTGCGATGGTTTTGCCCAAGCTGGCAGTGGCGGGATCTCCCGTGACTGTGTTTGCTGTGGCCTCGGTCTCGATCAACTCATCTTTGCTGACTTGTGCAATTTGGATGAACGCCGTCGATTGGGCTGCGCTTGCGAGTATTGTCACGCCCATATCGTCGTTGCGAAGGCTCACAAAACGGTAGCTGCCTAAGTCAACGAACATCGCGGGCGGGGATATTACATCAAGTGCAAAGCGAAAATCAAAGCCCCCACATTGGGCTGCGCTGCATTCAAATATGGTACTGAACCCTTGCTCTGCCAGTTGCTCAACCAAAGGTGTTGTCATTTGTTTAGGTGTCAGCCTTGAGGCATCGATGCGCCAAGCACGCGTAGTGACTGTTCCCTCAATAATCGGTCCACTTGGGTCACTGGCGTCCTTTATTGGTGCATCAACCAGCCTGAGTGCGCTATCTGCCGCTGTGTTTTGTGCGGTCTGAACAGCATTTGAGGGGACTGACAGTGTTGCAGCGCTGGCAAGTGTGGGCAACAGAAATAGGATAAGAAAAACTCGGTAAATCATACGGTCCCTCGGATGCGGTAATGATACCCCACGGCCTTTTCAAAGCCTAAGTTTTGGTAGAGAGCGTTTGCTCCGGTGTTTGCGGTTGTTACCAGTACGGCGAAGTGGCGCGCTCCGTTTTCGGCTGCCCAATATGCGGCGTGCTTCAAAATATCTGTGGCAACGTTAGTGCGGCGTGCGTGGGCCAGCACCTCAAGGGCGTGCAGCATGGCCAACTCCCCGTCTATTGCTGTAAATGCGACACCGGCTGCGCGGTCATTGGCCCGGCACAAAAAACCCGCCTTGGCTGTCTTGACCCGTTCCATCGATGCGATGCGTTCTGGTCCAATGCCACCAGTCGCCCAAACTTCTGCCATCACGGCCAATTCCGGCCATCCAGTGAAAACACGCGTTGGGCCTGATGCTTGGGCGATTTTTTCAACGTTGATCACGTAGGCCGTCACAGGATCCTTGACCGCATAGCCGCGGTTCTCAAGGGCTGTGTCTAGCGCGCTTTGGTCCCCGCGCACCATAAACAATGGGCGATCAGGTATGTCACCCGGCACGCCATCACTGGATAACTCTAAAGTAGTCGCGTTAAGCCGGCTTCCGGCACCAACCGCTTGACGGTGCACCCATGGCCCATCAGTTGTGACTGTTTCAGAGGGCCAAGTTACATCAATGGCAGCATAAAGCGCGTCGGAATTCATTTGGCAAAAAGTGCTTTTAATTGGCTTAGTGCAGTTTCCAACCGTGCCTCATCCGTGCCGCGCAGCACAATATTTGCGCCAAATTTTCCGTCTTTCTGGAACGGATATGAGCCGATGGACAGGTCAGAGAACTCGGCCGCAAGCGCGCCTAGTGGTCCCGCAATATCACCTTCGCCGCGATCAATGCGCAACGTGCGCGACATAAGCGGCGCGCCACCTGTTAATGTGGGCAAGACGGTCGCGACCATTGCTTGGAATACGGATGGAACACCGGCCATGACGTGGACATTTTGGACCGTGAAGCCCGGCGCCACAGAAACCGGGTTATCAATCAAGGTTGCGCTGTCTGGAATGCGGGCCATGCGGAGGCGCGCTTCGTTTAACTCGGAGCCCGTTTTTGCGTAATGCGCGGCCAGCAAAGCGCGGGCATCATCGCGCACATCAATATGGTCATCGAACGCGGCTGCGATGCAATCCGCTGTGATATCGTCGTGGGTTGGGCCGATACCGCCGCTGGTAAAGACTGTGTCATAGGCGGCAGAAAGTGCCTTTACCGCACTGATAATTGCGGGTGCATCATCGCTTACAACGCGCACTTCGCGCAGATCAATGCCAGCTTCCGTTAGTTGTCCGGCAAGGTGGTGCATGTTGGCATCACGCGTGCGACCTGACAAAATTTCATCGCCGATCACTAGCATGGCTGCTGTTGGATTGCTCATGTCGCGTGGTTCCTTATCATGTGTTGTGCAATTCTATAGGCCAGCCATCATGCGCTTTCAAACCCAACTGATCCCCGCAACGCTTATCCGGCGGTATAACCGCTTTTTATCGGACATGCGGCTCGAAAATGGTGAGGTCGTTCGTGCCCACTGTCCCAATCCTGGGGCCATGACTGGCCTCAAGGACGAGGGGGCGATCTGTTGGCTTGAGCCGAATGATGATCTCAAGAAAAAGTTGAAATATGGCTGGCGGCTTGTGGAAGTTGAAGGGCAGTGCGTAAACATCGACACGTCGCTACCTAACCGTATTATTCAGGAGGCGCTTGAGGCGCGGTTGATTGATGAATTGCTACCTTATGATGTTGTGTTCCCAGAGCAAAAATATAGTGAAAACAGCCGCATTGATTTCCTGCTCAGCGGGCCCGCAGGTGATACTTATGTCGAGGTGAAAAGCGTCACCATGAAACGCGGACGCTGTGCGGCATTTCCAGACAGTGTAACCACCCGCGGCGCCAAACATCTGGCTGATCTAGAGCAGATGGTGAAAAGCGGGCACCGTGCGGTTATGTTGTATTTGGTGAGCCGGATGGATTGTGATGAGTTTGGGTTGGCGGGTTATATTGATCCCAAATATGCCCGCGCTTTTGATGCCGCTCGGGAGGCTGGCGTTGAGGTGCTTTGCTTTGGAACGCATATCTCGCCTGCGGACATTGTTCTTGGCAAAGCGCTGCCCATCGACAAATCACCGCAAGCGACCTAAAACCCCTTCGAATTGATGAAAAGGCCCAGTTGATGAACGATCCGAAGCATACACGTGTGACCAAAGACGGCATCCACATTTATCATCCCGATGACCACGCGGGCATGGATGTGGCCGGTAAATTGGCGGCCGAGATTTTGGACACAATGGCGGATCACGTTTTCGTCGGCCAAACCACGGGCGAGATTGATCGGATCATCACGCAGATGGTTGAGGACGCAGGCGCAATTTCAGCGACCATCGGGTATCGCGGGTATCAACACGCCAGCTGTATCAGCGTGAACCATGTGGTTTGCCACGGCATCCCCGGTGATAAAAAGCTGAAAGACGGTGACATCCTGAACATCGATGTGACGGTCATTGTGGATGGTTGGTATGGTGACACGAGCCGGATGTATGTGGCGGGCAAACTGCCCCGCAAGGCTGAACGTTTGATCCAAGTGACCCATGATGCGTTAATGTTGGGGATTGAGGCGGCAAAGCCCGGTAACACCTTTGGGGATATCGGCTATGCGATCCAAAGTTATGTGGAGGCGCAGCGTATGTCAGTGGTTCGTGACTTTTGCGGTCATGGGCTGGGCCGTGTGTTTCACGCCCCGCCCAATGTGCTGCACTATGGCCGTGAGGGGCGCGGTGCTGTGCTTGAAGAAGGGATGTTCTTCACCATTGAGCCTATGGTGAACTTAGGTCGCCCCGAGACCAAGGTGCTTGCTGATGATTGGACCGCCGTTACGCGGGATAAATCGTTGTCAGCGCAGTTTGAACACTCGATTGGGATCACGGCGGATGGCGCGGATATCTTCACGCAAAGCCCAAAGTCGCTGTTCCACCCAACCTATAGCTAGGGCGCGTCCAAGAGCGTAATCCACGTTGCGCCGAATTGGCGTTGGTCGCGAAGCTTGAACCCATCAGGCGGCGCAATGGGGCAGTTGTCTTCACATACGATGAGCGCGTCTTCTTCAATATGTGCCGCGATGTGGCGCAAAGTTTTCGCCACAAGATCTTTGCCGTAGGGCGGGTCCAAAAAGACCAGTGACGCTTCAAAGCCAACTGGTAAAATGACGCGAGTTGCATCTTGGCTGATCACATTGGCGGCCGCCTCACAGCGTTCAATATTTTGGGACAAAAGCTTTTGGGCAGCGCGCCCGTCATCCACGAACAGACACTCTTTCGCGCCGCGCGACAGCGCCTCAAGACCAAGCGCGCCAGTACCGGCGAACAAATCTAGCACGATGTGGTTTTCAAAATCGATGTGGTTGTTCAAGATGTTGAACAACGTCTCGCGAACCCGGTCGGTAGTTGGCCTAAGATGCTTGGCGGCGTCCCCTTTGCCAACTTCAGCCAAGCGAATGCCACGGTTTTTACCGCCGATAATCCTCATGTGCGCAGCAGGTCTTTCAACTCTGTTTCAGGATTACTTACGACATCGGCCGTTGGTGATTTACTGGCCTCAATCAGTCGTTTGGCGACCATGAACGCCCGTGGGTCATTCATTGCGTCAACGGCCAAGAGCGTGTCTCCGGCATAGTACCAGTGGCTAAGACCGCCGTCTGTATCGCGGACTGCGATCTGGTCAAAGCCGGTGTTCAGGCCCGCAATCTGTAGTTTGATGTCGTATTGATCGGACCAAAACCATGGCTTTGGGTCATAGGCTTTCTGCGCGCCCAGAATGTTTTCAGCAACCAATTCTGCCTGATCAATGGCGTTTTGAACGCTTTCAAGGCGCATCTGCGCGTCTCGCCATGGAAAGCTTGCGCAATCACCCGCGGCCCAGATGTTAGGCACGGAAGTCTGACCAAATGTGTTCGTCCAAATGCCGTTCTCAATTTTGAGGCCTGCGTCTTTTGCCAGACTATCAGCGGGCGCAATACCGACGCCAACGATGACAAAATCCACATCCAAGGTGCTTCCGTCCGTCAGCTTAGCGCCGCTCACGTGCCCCTCGCCAATCAGATGATCAAGGCCCAAACCTTCGCGTAAATCCACACCGTTTTCTTTGTGTAGCGCGCGGAAATAAGCAGATGTTTCGGCGCAGGCGACACGCTGCAAAATACGTTCGTTCATTTCGACTAGCGTAATCTGAAGCCCTTTTTTCGCGGCGACTGCAGCGGCTTCAAGCCCAATGTAGCCCCCACCAACGATTAACACATGGCCGCCTTTATTGATGGGACCGGCCATCACGTCCACGTCCGCCAGATCACGCACGGTGAATACCCCATCAAGCGCACCGCCGATTTGCGCGGGAAGTTTGCGCGGGGTTGAACCTGTTGCAAAGGCCAATTGGTCGTAGGTAATCACCTCACCTGCCACATGGACTTCGCGGCTTGCGGTATCAATCTGCTCAACACGTGCATTGAGGCGCAGCGTGATGTTTTGCTCGTCATAGTAATCAGCAGGCCGCAGATAGAGACGCTCTTGGGTCATATCGCCAAGCAGGTACGCTTTTGAAAGTGGTGGCCTTTGATATGGGGGCACGGGCTCTTCGCCGATCAGGGTGACTTGGCCTTCAAATTTTAGCATCCGCAATTTGGCAACCAGTGATGCGCCTGCCTGTCCTGCGCCAATTACAACGATATGTTCCATTTCTTTTGCGCCCCCGTTGGCCGAACCATTCTTTGCGGCTATAGTTAAGCCAGTTATATCAATCAATGAAGCGAGATAATTCATGACCATTTCAGTTGGCGGTACCCTTCCCGAAGCCACGTTTGTTCGTTTGGGTGAAAACGGCCCAGAAGAGGTGACAACAGCCACCCTGACAGCAGGTCGCAAAGTTGTCTTTTTCGCGGTGCCTGGCGCCTACACGCCGACGTGCCACTCTGCGCACGTGCCCAGCTTTATCCGCACAAAAGCGCAATTTGATGCAAAAGGCGTTGATGAAATCATCTGTGTGTCCGTAAACGACCCATTCGTGATGAAGGCGTGGGGCGAGACAACGGGTGCCGCTGATGCAGGCCTTACAATGCTGTCTGATGCGGAATCAACTTTTACCAAGGCATTGGGAATGGATTTTGACGCCCCACCCGCAGGCCTTTTGGCGCGCTCAAAGCGCTACGCGATGCTGGTGGAAGATGGTAAAGTTGTCATCCTGAACGTTGAAGCCTCGCCCGGTGAATGTGAAATTTCTGCGGGCGAAGGCTTGCTGGATTCGATGGCTTAATCGCTGACGTTGACGATAGTGCGGGTTGGGAACGGAATATCGATCTTGCCCGCATCAAGCGCTTCTTTTACAGCGCGTTTCATATCTGCTTGGTAGGCGAAGTATTCATCAGCCGAGCACCAGACGCGGACCAAAAAGTCTACGCTGCTGTCCCCAAGATTGTTTACCTGAATGAACGGCTCCGGATCGCGGAATGAACGTGGATCGGCCATGATTGTATCGGTGATGATCCGCTGCGCATCCGCCAGATTTGCGCCGTAGCCCACGCCAAACGTCCACTCTGCTCGCCGTGTGTTGTTGGCCGAGTAGTTATGGATGGTGTTCCCCCACACTTCTGCGTTGGGAATGATGACTTTGACATTGCTCATGTCAGCCATCTCAATGAAGTTGAGGTTGATTGCCTTGATTGTACCCATGACATTGTTGACCGCAACGAAATCGCCAAGTTTGACGGGTCGGAAAAAGATGATCATCACGCCAGCGGCCACATTGGACAGCGTGCCTTGAAGCGCGAGACCAATCGCCAGACCGGCTGCACCAACAACCGCAACAATTGACGTGGTTTGAATGCCCACGGTGTTGAGCAAAAACAGCAGTGTGAAGCCCAGAATGACATAGCGGGCAATGTTACTCAGGAAATCGAACAAGGTCGCATCAAGGCGCGCGTGGACTTCAGACAGGCGTTTGATCCGCTTTTGTGCCGCTCCTGAAATCATGAAGCCGAGCACAAGGATGACAACCGCGGACACGGTTGTGCCAAGGACCGAGACAAGGAAATCAAGCGTAAGGTAATCGGCGACTGAATTGCCGTTATAGATTTCGGTTTGCAAAATTTTCGTCAGGTATTCCATTTTAGCCTTTCGCGAGCGCGTCCATTTTCTGCGCCAGTTTGACGTCTAGGTGGGACAGCCCGTTTATGTCGTGGGTCGTTAAAGTAACATCAATGGTCTTGTACACATTTGACCATTCAGGGTGATGGTTCAACTTCTCGGCCCAGATAGCGGTTTTCGTCATGAACGCAAAGGCCTCAACGAAGTTCGCGAACTGAAACGATTTATTCACGGCATCGCGTGTCTGATCGTGTGCCCATCCTGCGTCTTGTAGGGTTTGCAAATCTTCGCGTGAAATTGCGGTGCTCATTCTTGCTCCTCGTGCTGGGATTTCTTGAACGGCCCGTAGGCGGTCATGATTTCAATCTCATCATCAACTGCGGCGCGCTCGGCTTGAAGATAATCAGCGATTGCCGTGCTGAAACTTTCATCGGCAATCCAGTGCAGGCTGTTGGTAGTGACAGGCATGTAGCCGCGTGCCAGTTTGTGCGATCCCTGCGCGCCTGCCTCAACGCGGCTGAGGCCGTGTTTGATCGCGTAATCGATCGCTTGATAATAACAGACTTCAAAATGCAGACAGGGGTGGTCTTCAATACAGCCCCAGTACCGGCCATATAGAACATCGCGCCCGATAAAGTTAAGCGCGCCGGCAACGTATTGGCCATCACGTTCCGCAAGTACTAAAAGCATGTCATCGCGCAGATGCTGTTGGGCATGATCGAAAAATGCGCGGGTCAGGTAGGGCGTGCCCCATTTGCGCGCACCCGTGTCTTGGTAGAAAATCCAAAAGGCGTCCCAATGCTCTGGTTGGATTTGATCCCCTGTCAGACAATGGATTTCACCGCCAAAGCTTTGGGCTTTCTCGCGTTCTTTGCGGATGTTTTTGCGCTTGCGGCTTGAGAGGCTGCTGAGAAAACCGTCAAAGTCCGCGTAGCCGTTGTTGAGCCAATGAAATTGTTGGCTTGAGCGCTCCAAAAGCCCCAACTCTGCGCCGAAAGCGCGCTCATCATCTGTGCAAAATGTAATGTGCAGACTGCTGAAACTGTTACTTCCCGCCACCTGCACTGCGCCCCGCATTAGGGCCGAGCGTGCAACTTCTTCACGTTCGTCTTTAACCAAAAAACGGCGGCCTGTCGCGGGTGTATGTGGCACGGCGATCTGTAGTTTGGGATAGTATCTGCCGCCTGCACGTTCATAGGCATGCGCCCAGTTGTGGTCAAAGATGTATTCACCTTGGCTGTGGGATTTGCCGTACATGGGCGCCACGCCGATTGTTTCGCCGCCTTCAAGTGCGTGCAAGTAATGTGGCTGCCAACCGGTGCCTGTTCCAACAGATCCGCTATCCTCAAGCGCCTTAAGAAAGCGGTAGGTCGTAAACGGATCATCGGGGCGCTTTTGGCCAGAAGTGGCGCAAGCGTCCCATTCTGCTTGGCCAATCTCGGCAATTTGGCTGACGATACGTACTTCAATCTCTGGGGCTTTGTTCATGGTTTTGAGGTGGTGCCCGTTCAATTGGCGTCAAGCGAGGTATTGTTCAAATGTGATGTTATCGGCAATTTTTCGTGCGGTGATTTCTTGCTGGGCCGATTTAACCGTCCAGCATAAAATCGTTGCACCTTCGGATTTCAGTTCAGCCACACGAGGGCGGTCCAGTTCGTCTACTTCATGGCTGATGAAACAACATTTCGCGCGGTCATAATCAGGGATGTCACGAAGGGACGCACAGATGCTTTCGGGCAGGCCCCATTTTTCAGGGATGAACGAGCTGGTTGTGATGCCTCGTGGGGTTTCCGGCATAAGATCGGCCATGTGCAAAACAGAATGGGGATTAAACGACATCGTCGCGATAGGTCCCGAATAGCCGTGCGTGGCTTTCGCTGTTGCCCGTTCTAAAGCACCCACGTTTGGCCCCATTTGGCCGTCTTGGTCCTTCAGCTCAACCAACAGCGGAACACGCCCGTCAACCAATTCAAGAACTTCGGCAAATGTTGGAATGCCCTCATCCCCGCCGCGCAGCGTTGTTTCACCAAGTGTTTGTGCGGAATGGATGCTGATTGGTCCGTTGCCGTGCGCGAGGCGGTCCAAGCCGTAGTCATGAAAAACCATGGCTTGGTTGTCGGCGCTGAGCTGTAGGTCAATCTCAATTCCGTAGCCTTTCTCGATGGCCGCACTAATGGCGGCGCGGCTGTTTTCGGGCCGCCCGTCCGTTACACTATGCAACGCACGGTGCGCTATGGGCCGATCAAGAAAGGAACGTGGCAGCGTCATTTGATCTGAAAAATGCCTTCAATTTCTACCGCTACATTGAGTGGCAGAGCGCCCGCTGAAACCGCGCTGCGTGAATGACGGCCGATGTCACCAAGTGCTTCTACCAGAAAGTCAGAGCATCCATTTATGACTTGTGGTTGTTCGGTGAAATCAGGGGTTGAGTTCACGAAGCCTGTTAGTTTGACAACTCGGACAAGGCGGTCCAAATCACCGCCACAGGCCGCTTTAACCTGAGACAACAGTGCAATTGCACAGGTGCGGGCGGCAGCAGCGCCTGCTTCAACGCTGAGGTCATCGCCAACTTTACCTGTGATCAAGCCTTCGTCATCACGGCTGATTTGGCCCGACACAAACAACATGTCGCCTACTTGAACGAATGGCACATAATTGGCTGCCGGCGCAGGTGCGTCTGCAAGGGTTACGCCAAGGTCCGCTAGTTTTTTCTCAATATTGCTCATTTCAAAGTCCTGTTCTGGTAATCTACACGTTTGATCAAACGCTAGCCCCGCGCGCGGGCATGGGCAATTACAATCAGTGGGCTTTGCCAAAACAAAGAGCCGCGATGCTGATGCGGGTTGGATATGTGGTGCTGTCGCGCAATTATCACATTTATATGTCGGCCCCACATCGATACTGGGAATTTCGTGGTTTTAGGTTATTTGGAAAGTTCAATAAGTGAGGGCATGATATGCGGTTTGCGAAAATCCTAAGAAATACAGTTCTGCGTTGTTTTGCGCTTTGCGCAATTGGGGCGCTGGCGGCGTGTTCAGTCCCGCAAACACCTGTTGAAATTCATGACCCGTTTGAAAAAACGAACCGCAAAATCCATGGGTTTAACAAAAGCGTTGACCGCGCCCTGTTCCGTCCGGTCTCAAATGGATACGGGGCGATTTTGCCACAAACCGTACGGACGGGCGTTAGTAATTTTGCAGCGAACCTTTCATTGCCTTCCCAGTTTGTGAACACGCTTTTGCAAGGCGACATTGACGGCGCTGCACGCAATTTCTTCAGATTTGCAATGAACACGACGTTGGGGCTTGGCGGTTTGCTGGATCCGGCAACCGAGGCGGGGCTTGAGCAAGAGCGCGCAGATTTTGGCGAAACACTTGCCACATGGGGCGCCCCCGAGGGTGCTTATATTGAGTTGCCGTTGCTTGGCGCCTCAACCCAACGTGAAACGCTTGGTAAGGTAGTTGATCTGTTTACGAGCCCGCTCAGCTACGATCTAGACTCACCCGAAAATCTTGTGCCGCCTGTTGCCGGTGGTTTGGCGCGTCTTGGTGATCGCTACACATTCTCTGGTGTGATTGATCAGGTGCTTTATGAGAGCGCCGATAGTTACGCCCAAGCGCGTAGCATCTATTTGCAAAGCCGCCGTTTTGAGTTGGGCACGCCCGTTGCGAGCCCCGAAAGTACAACTGAGGATACGTATGATGACTTGTTCAACTAGTTTTTCACGCCGCACATTTGTCACAGCTGGCATTGCTGCTTTTGCGGGTGCTGCATTGTCCACGCCTGCGCTGGCATTGACCACTGCGCAGGCTGAGCGCCTGATCCAGAACGTCGTAGCGGATATCAATAAGGTTATTAACTCTGGCCGTTCAGAGAACGCTATGATCCGTGAATTTGCGGGTATTTTTGAGCGCTACGCAGATGTAGAGCGCATCGCACGCTTTACCTTGGGCGCTGATGCACGTGCTGCATCGTCGGGTCAAATCCGTGCGTATAACAAAGCATTTGCGGGATATATCTCGCGTAAATATGGCCGCCGCTTCCGTGAGTTCATCGGTGGTGAGATCACAGTGAAATCTGCAAAATCAGTCAAAAGCTTTTTTGAAGTTCGCGCCGAGGCACTGTTAAGCGGCGAGCGGCCGTTTGATGTGACCTTCCGTGTGAACGACAACGGCCTTTTTGCAGATATGTTGATTGAAGGTATCAGCCTTGCGCGGACAGAAAAGACAGAGATCGGTGCGCTTCTGGATCGTCGCAACGGTAATCTGGATCAGCTGACGCGCGACCTTTCCTCTTTGTAGGTTGAGCGGGGAGAGTTGGGTGGGCTTAATTGCCCCCCAGAAGTCCTCGCAGAACGTCGATCAAGATATTTTCAGCAGTTGCCTCAAACCCATCGCTGTTTTGGGATGAAGGCTGCTGTGGGATGGTGCGATTGAGCTCTGAACCGCGGGGCGGGTTGCTCCATGGTGCGCCACCTGATGGCTGCATCGGCAAGGGAACAGCCGGTAGATCTTGAAGAATACGGCGCATGGTCTCATGCCAGATTTCGGCCGGTAGGCCGCTGCCTGTCACGCCACTAAGTGGTGTGTTGTCATCGTACCCAATCCAAACGCCAGCCACGTAATCACCGGAAAAACCGATGAACCACGCGTCGCGCGCGGCTTGAGTGGTGCCCGTTTTGCCCGCAATTTCCCGGCCTTCGATGCGGGCGCGGCGTCCGGTGCCTGCTTCGACTGTTTGATACATCATCCACGTAAGTTGCTGTGCGGCTTCACGGCTGATCACGCGGTCCTCAATGCCGCCAGTTTGCGTCATCAGCGGCGTGTCGTCACCCAAAACGCACAACTCGATCAGGCCGTAGGGTGTTACTGACGAGCCGCCGTTTAGAATACCCGCATAGGCGCCGGTCATTTCAATAAGCGTACTTTCAGACGCACCAAGAGCCAGCGCAGGACCCGCAGCAAGATCGCTCTGAATGCCAAAACCCTGCGCAATTTCGCGGACACGTTCACGGCCCAAGCCTTCGGAAATGCGCACGGCAGGAATGTTGAGCGAATCCTTGAAGGCTTCGGTTAGGGTAACTTGGCCTTTGAATTCTTTGGCGTAGTTCTTGGGGCACCATTCGCCCGACCCGGGGATGTCGATGCACAGGGGCTCATCCAAAACGACGTCTTCAGGGGTGTATCCACGATCAAGTGCCGTTGCGTAGACGAACGGCTTAAAGGTTGACCCAGCTTGGCGCTTTGCTTGGGTGGCGCGGTTGAATGCGCCTGTGCCGTTTGTGGCGCGTCCACCCACCATCGCACGTACCGCGCCGTCTGCAGACATAACGACTACGGCTGCTTGCGCCTTTGAGCCTTCGCGGACTTTTTCCTCGAATATATATTGCAGCGCTTCTTCTGCGGCAGTCTGCATCCGTTGATCGAGCGTGGTACGTATGATGACGTCTTCCGTGGTAGAGCGCGTGAAGAATTCAGGCCCGCTATCCATGACCCAATCTGCAAAATATCCCCCCGATGTGCGCTTGGCAGCTTGTGAAAGCTCTGCTGGTGTTGCGCGCGCCAGCGAGGCCTCGATTGGGGTGAGGTACTTTTGCTGCTCCATTAAGCCGATGACAAGGTTCGCGCGATCTTGGCTGCGTTGCAGGTTGTTCGTGGGCGCAAGTGTTGAGGGGGCCTTTAGAAGTCCCGCTAACATGGCTGCTTCGGCTGGGTTCACCATTGCGGCGGACTTGCTGAAATAGCGCTGTGCGGCGGCTTCAAACCCGCGGCTACCTGCACCCAGATAAGCGCGGTTCAAATAGACCGTTAGAATATCGTCCTTGGTATATTTGATTTCCATGCCAAGGGTGAAGACCGCTTCTTTAACTTTGCGCCAAAGCGTGGTGCGGCGGCAGTCTGCTTCGTAGGCGGTCTCTGATTTCCATTTTTTGGGATCGAAAGGCACGCCAAGGCACAACAGTTTGGCGGTTTGCTGCGTAATCGTTGAGCCGCCGTTACCAGACAGTGGGCCACGCCCTTCGCGTAAGTTGATCCGCACAGCAGACGCGATCCCGCGTGGTGACACGCCTACATGACGATAGAAGCGTTTGTCCTCTGTGGCGACGACGGCGTTCTTGAGGTATGCTGATACTGTGGCGGCCGCAACCATGCCGCCGAACTGATCCCCGCGCCATGCAAAGGTTCTGCCGTCACGATCTGACATGGTCACAGAACCGCGGGCACGTCCGTCAACAAGCTGCTCCATATCGGGTAGCGTGGCGGCGTAATAACTGGCGCTACCTACGATCAGTAAGGTGATCACTGCACCGGTGCGCCAGATGAAAGACCAGATTGTCCATAGCACCCATTTAATCAGACGCTTAAGCCAGCCAAAAAGGCCACCCTGTTTTTTTGGAGCGGCTTTAGGTTTTGATTTGCGCTTTACAGCTTTCTTGGCCGCAGGTTTTGCGGGCTTCGAATAGCGTTTGTCCGCCACAAGAGGCTTGCGGGGTTTATTTGAGGGTGCCATCTGCTTTGACCGTTTTTCCCAATTGTATCGGGTTTTATCGGTCTTGTTTAGCTGGTGATTCTTATTTTCAGCTTTTCGAATCGCCTATTTTTTAGACAATTGCGCCTAAATGTTCAAAATTTAGGCAGTAAGTCACGCTGCGGCGCAGCAGATATCCGCCGATCTCTTGTTTGAAGGGGGCGCTAGGTGTCCGCTCAGGTCATCCAAAGAGCGCTGTCTTAGCGGTCTGAGTAGAAAATCAACAAGGGGATGCACGTGAAACTGATTATTGCAGCAATCAAACCGTTCAAGCTTGAGGAGGTCCGCGAAGCGCTGACGTCCATCGGCGTGCGCGGAATGATGGTGACAGAAATTAAAGGGTTTGGATCGCAATCTGGCCACACGGAAATCTATCGTGGCGCGGAATACGCGGTGAACTTTGTACCGAAGGTAAAGCTGGAGATCGCGGTCGCGGCATCCATGGTCGATCAGGTTGTTGAAACCATCGCGACTACAGCGAAGACCGACAAAATCGGTGACGGCAAAATCTTCGTTCTGGATCTGGACAGCGCGCTGCGTGTCCGTACCGGCGAAACTAACGATGACGCGCTTTAAGGCGCCAACTAAGGGACATATGGACCGATGAAATTTATGAAATCACTCCCCCTTGCTGCAGCTGCGATTGCGCTGCCCAGCATGGGTTTTGCACAGGATGCTGCGCCGGGCTTTGACGAAATCGGCCCCTACATCATGACAACGCTGTTGTTCTTGGTTGGCGGCTTTTTGGTTTTCTGGATGGCCGCTGGCTTTGCGATGCTGGAAGCGGGTTTGGTACGTTCGAAAAACGTTACCACGCAGCTTACCAAAAACATCGCTTTGTTTTCACTTGCAGGCATCATGTATTGGGCCGTTGGCTTTAACCTGATGTACCCAGGTGAATGGATCATCGAAGGTTGGCTTGGTGGCTTTAGCCCCACATCGCTTGAGCCAGTTGGCCTAGGTGCTGCTGATGCATCTTTGGATTACGCATCTGTTGCTTCTGACTTCTTCTTCCAACTGATGTTCTGTGCGACAACTGCTTCTATCGTTTCGGGCACATTGGCCGAGCGCGTAAAACTGTGGCCCTTCTTGATCTTTGTTGTTGTCTTGACCGGTTTCATCTACCCGATCGAAGCAAGCTGGCAGTGGGGCGGCGGCTGGTTGTCCGAGATGGGTTTCTCTGACTTTGCTGGCTCAACTTTGGTGCATGCAGCTGGTGGTTTCGCCGCACTCGCAGGTGCCTTGGTTCTTGGTGCGCGGATTGGCAAATACAAAGAGGGCCGTGTTGTTCCAATGCCAGGTTCTAACCTTGCGCTTGCCACTTTGGGTACATTCATCCTGTGGTTGGGTTGGTTCGGCTTTAACGGCGGCTCACAGCTTGCTGCGGGTACAGTTGGTGACATCACTGACGTTGGTCGTATCTTTGCAAACACCAACATGGCAGCGTCTGCCGGTGCGGTTGCAGCCCTGTTGCTGACACAAGCTCTCTACAAAAAGCCTGATCTGACAATGGTTCTGAACGGTGCGCTTGCTGGTCTGGTGTCTATCACTGCTGGCCCGCTTGACCCAACATTGTTCGGTGCGCTTTGGATTGGTGCTGTTGGCGGTGTGATCGTTGTGGTTGCTGTTCCAATGCTCGACAAACTGAAGATTGACGATGTTGTTGGTGCCATTCCGGTTCACTTGATCGCTGGCTTCTGGGGTACGATGGTCGTGCCAGTTTACACAGCTGACACGTCATTCGTGACACAGTTCATCGGCTTTGCAGCAATCGGTATCTTCGTCTTCGTCGTAAGCTTGATTGCCTTCACATTGATGAAGGGTGTGATCGGCATCCGTGTCAGCGAAGAAGCGGAAATCAACGGCTTGGACGTGACCGAGTTGGGGATGGAAGCATACCCTGAGTTCTCGAAAGGCTAACACCTTCCCGTTGGTATTTTTGAAAAACTTGCCCCCCGCAGCAATGTGGGGGGCCTTTTCTATTTATACGCCTGCTTCAACCAACGCGCGTGCAAGAACGGGGACGGTTGACGCGCTTAGTCCGGCAATATTCACGCGGCTGTCGCCAACCATGTAAATGCCGTGATCCTTGCGCAGCTTTTCGACTTGCTCTGGCATGGCACCAATACGGCTGAACATCCCGCGGTGCGTTGCGATGAAATCAAATCGGTCCGAGTTAGTCAGACGTTTCATCTCATCAGCTAACTGTTGCCGTAGGCCCAGCATATTGAGGCGGACCTCTTCGAGCTCACTCGCCCATTCTGCGCGCAGCGTTTCGTCTTGCAGAATCATCGTCACCAGGCGTGCGCCATGATCCGGTGGAAAACTAAAGTTCTGACGGTTCAAAAACGCAAGCGTGCCTTGAGCCGTTTCTTTCAATGCGGCGTCTTGGCTGATGGCCATCAGCACACCTGTCCGCTCGCGGTAGATGCCAAAGTTCTTTGAACAGCTTGCAGCAATCAGGGTTTGCGGCATCTGTTGAACCACTGTGCGGGTCGCTGCGGCGTCTTGTTCAAGCCCGTCACCAAAGCCCTGATATGCGATATCGATAAACGGGATCAGCCCATGATCTTGCATCAAATCAATAACGCGCCGCCACTCAGAAGAAGTCAGGTTCGCGCCGGTCGGATTGTGACAGCACCCATGCAGCAGAACCACGTCACCGGCTTTTGCGCCTGTTAAATCGGCAAGCATGCCCTCAATGTCAGTTCCGCGTGTTTGCGCATCAAAGTAGCGGTACTCTTTGGTGGGTATGCCAAGGTAGCTTAGAATAGATGGGTGGTTTGGCCACGTGGGGTTTGAAATCCAGACCGTCGCATTGGGGTTCGCTTGGCGGATCAATTCAAAGCCCTGACGGATGGCGCCCGTACCGCCGGGGGTGGCGGCGGCCGCTACATGATCAAGGTTTGTGCCATCTCCCAAAACCAAACGGGCCATAGCCGCGCTGAATTCTGGATCACCGGCAAGTCCAACGTATGTTTTGGTGTCTTGCTCCTCCCACAGGCGGTGCTCGGCTGATTTAATGGCCCGCATGATGGGGGTGTGTCCCGTGGCGTCCTTATAAACCCCTACACCAAGATCAATTTTGGTGTCGCGTGGATCAGCGCGGTATGCCGCCATGAGTGCGAGGATTTTGTCACCCGCTTGGGGTTCGAGGTTTTCAAGCATCTGCCGGTCCTGTTGCAATTGGAAGATCGCTGTACATGCCCCACTCTGACCAGCTGCCATCATAAACGGCGGCGTCGGTCTTGCCGATTTGGTACAGAGCAAGCGCAAGAACACACGCAGTCACACCGGAGCCACACGTGGTAATGATAGGTTTGGCTAAATCTGCGCCAGCGGCGTCAAAAACCGCCTGAAGCTCGGCTTTGGTCTTCATAGTTTTGTCATCGTTCAGAAGGGTCGAGAACGGCACATTTTGCGAATTGGGAATGTGGCCTGCGCGCATGCCTTCACGGGGTTCTGGGGCTGTGCCCTCAAACCGCGGTGCAGGACGCGCATCGATGATTGTGTGATCTTCCAGCTTGGCGGCACGGGCCACTTGGGTGACGTCCTTAATGAGGTGGTCTTGGCGTTTCACGATCATATGGCGGTCACGAATTGTCGCAGGCTTGGCGTCAACGGGGCGACCCTCTGCTTGCCATTTGGGCAGCCCGCCATCCAATACAGCGACGTTTTCAAAACCCATCAGGCGGAAGGTCCACCAAACACGTGCTGCGCTAAACAGGCCTGCGCCATCATACACCACCACCTGATGTCCGTCGCCTACGCCAATCGCACGCATGCGGGACATAAATTTCTCAACAGGTGGTACGGTGTGCGGCAGTGCCGAACGAAGATCAGCGACTTCATCAATATCAAAGAACCGTGCGCTTTTGATATGTGCTGCGTCAAATTCGGCCCGTGGGTCACGACCCGCGTCAGGCAGATACCAAGATGCATCCAGAATGCGCAGATCAGGGTCCTTGATGTGCTCGGCGAGCCAATCAGTGGACACAAGTGATTTTATATCATTTTCCATGAGGTCAGCTTTCCAGATGTTGCGGGGCACAGGTAGTCTGCGCAGCGACATAACGCAATAATGCGCTAAGTAAACTGTAAATTCTCAAACGTTAAGTTACTGGCTGCCCTGCTTCAAAAGACGTTGTTTCTGACGCCCCCAATCGCGCTTGGCAGAGGTATCACGCTTGTCGTGGTTCTTTTTACCTTTGGCGAGGCCAATCTTCATTTTGACCAGCCCTTTGTGATTGAAATAAACAACTAGCGGCACAATCGTCATGCCCTTACGGCTTACATCTTGCCACAACCGGGCAATTTCTTTGCGCGATGCCAGAAGCTTGCGACGGCGACGCTCAATGTGGCCCCAAGTTTTTGCTTGGGCATAAAGGCTGATGTAGGAGTTCACGATCCACATCTCGCCGTCTTCGACAGTTACATAACTTTCGGCAATGTTGGCCGACCCCGTACGAAGGGATTTCACCTCGGACCCCATCAACATCATGCCAACTTCAAGATCGCTCTCGATAGCATAATCAAACCTCGCACGGCGGTTCTCGGCGATAACTTTATAATTGGGGTCTGTCTTTGGTTTGGCCATGGGGCAGACCTAAGCGCAGCAATGCCGCTTGGCAAGGTTCGTCGTGGCGCGGGGCCTCATTCATCATCAAGTAAAATACGGGCTGCGTTGCCTTGGGCATCATCAAATTGATCAGACTTCACGGCCCATAAAAAAGCAGCAAGGCCGAGCCCACCCAAGATTAGGGAAATCGGAATGAGGATAACTAAAACGTTCATTTGACGGCCCTCATGCGTTGCGAATTGAGCAAAACTGTAATGGAAGAAACTGACATTGCCAGCGCCGCCGCAAGGGGGGTCGCCGCCCCTGAAAGCGCGATGGGGATCGCAATCATGTTGTAGGCCGCTGCAATTGCGAAGTTCTGTTTGGATAGGTCTTGGGTTGCCTTGGCAACACTCAAAACCATGGGAAGTGCGGTAAAGTTGTCTTTCAAAATGACCACATCAGATGCGCTGCGTGATGCCTCAAGCGCCAAGGCTGGCGCGATCGATGCATGTGCTGACGCCAATGCGGCGGTGTCATTCAGCCCGTCCCCAACCATCAGAACCCGTCTGCCCTCTGCCTCCAGCGCGCTGATCCGCTCAAGTTTATCAGTGGGACGCGCGTTTGCAGTGATCTTTAGTCCGATCCGTTTAGCAAAGCTATGCGCATGTGCCTTGGATGTCGAAGCGGCAGGTGATGATCAATGAAGCAGATTTGCCAAAGCCAATTACCCGCTTTGAGCTGGCCGAGATTGCACAGCGCCGTTTTGTTGATGCGGGCTACGGTATGATTGGAATTGATCACTTTGCTCTTGCGACCGATAGCCTTTTTGACGCCGACGCGCGCGGGCAACTTCGCCGTAACTTTCAGGGCTACACAGATGATACCGCGGACACTTTGATTGGGTTCGGCGCTTCAGCCATTTCGAAATTTCACGAGGGTTTCATTCAAAACGCGCCGTCAACTTCGGCCTACCAAGAGAGAATAGCTGACACCGGCTTTGCTGGTCACAAAGGCTACGTGATGTCTGACCATGATCTGCTGGTCGCGCAAATGGTTCAGGACCTAATGTGCCGTTTTGCGATTGATGATAAAAAGCTGATGGCTGCTTTTCCGGATCAAGCGACAGTGATCCGTCAGACGGTTATCAGCCTGATGAACGAATTTCAGGACCTGCTGTTCATTGGTAAGGAAGGCTTGATGTTGCGGCATCAGGCATATGCGTTGGTCCGTATTATCGCCAAACGAATTGATGATTTCACGTCTGTCGGCGAAAGCCATTCCGCCGCAGTTTGAATGCAGAACTCGGTCAAAATAAAAAGGGCCGCCTCCAAAACTGGAAGCGGCCCTTTCAAATGTGTTGTGAGGTGACGCTTAGAGCAGCGCTGCAAATTCCATCGCAGATTTAATGGCGTCTTTTGTCTCTTGGCTCAGTTCAACCAGTGGTGAGCGTACCTCTTCTGTGCACAGCCCCAGCAATGACATGCCGTATTTTGCGCCACAGGTGCCTGGTTCCATGAAGATCGCCTTGTGAAGTGGCATAAGCACATCAAGCTGCTCTAGAGCTGTTGCGTAATCGCCCCGCAAAGTAGCGTTCTGGAAGTCTGCGCACAGTTTTGGTGCAACGTTTGCAGTCACCGAAATGCAGCCAACGCCGCCATGTGCGTTAAACCCGAGTGCTGTAGCGTCTTCGCCGGAAAGTTGTACAAAATCAGTACCGCATGTCATGCGGGTCAAAGGTACGCGCGACAAATCACCTGTCGCATCTTTTACGCCCACAATCATCTCATGCTTGGCCAGCTCACCCATCGTTTCGGGGCTCATGTCCACAACAGAACGGCCAGGGATATTATAAATGATGATCGGCAAACCGCAGTCTGCAGCAGCGGTGAAGTGCGCGATCAGACCGCGTTGTGTGGGCTTGTTGTAATACGGCGTCACGACCAGCGCCGCATCTGCTCCAGCGTCTTTGGCGGCTTGCGCAAGGCGCACAGTTTCGGATGTGTTGTTGCTACCGGCACCTGCAATTACGGGCGCGCGACCGGCTGTGTGATCAATGACGGTCTGCACAACCAAATCATGCTCAGAGTGGCTCAGAGTAGGCGACTCGCCTGTTGTGCCGACGGGTACAAACCCGTGTGTGCCGTTGTCCAAATGCCAATCAACCAGCTTTTTCAGCGCGGCAAGATCCACTTGGCCGTTCTGAAACGGCGTGATGAGTGCGGGAAGAGACCCTTTGAACATAACACGCTCCTATTGGTTGAATGGCGCAGATGCGCGCCGTTGGTGTATCTCGCGTGAATGCCAAGGATGTGTGATGATGTCTAGGGGTGCTCTTGGTTTGCGCGCTTTGACCGGAAGATTGTGAACAGCCCTGCGCCCACAATAATGATGCTACCGATCACAATATTCGTCTCAAGAACTTCGCCGAAAATGGTGATACCGATGCCCGTTACGAAAACCATGTGCAAAAAGTTAAACGGGGCCAACGCACTGGCTTCGGCCAATGTGTAGGCCTTGATCAAGAGCGCATGCCCAACAAGGCTGGTCAGGCTTAATGTGCCCATCCAAAGCATATCACTTGGGGACATTGGCTCAATGAACCAAATTCCAATTGCTGTCGTAATTAATGCCCCAAAAACGCCTGTGTAGAAGATACTGGTCTCGGCGCTGTCTTGTCTGGCGACAAGGCGGGTCAGAAGGGAATAAACAGCAAACATAACCGAAGATAAAAGCGCCAGTAGCGCCGCAGGGGCAAACACACCAAAGCCCGGTTGTAGGATGACGAGAATACCGATGAAGCCAATAAAAATGGCAACCCACCTGCGCCAGCCGACAGCTTCGCCAAGCATTGGGCCTGACAGGGCTGCCACGATAAGCGGGAAGGCCGAAAAGATGACAATCGTCTCAATCAGACCAATGAGCGTAAACGCCAAAATCCCAACGCAAACCTCAAGCGCTAACAACAGGCCACGGCTGATCTGTAACCAAGGCTGATTTGTTTGCGCTGCTTTTTTGATCCCGCCGCGGCGCAGGGCCAACATCAGAACAAACGCCGCAAAGACCCAGTAGCGGATCATCACCACCATCCACACGTTATAAGTGCCTGCAAGGTGCCGTGAGATGCCGTCTTGGATCGCAAAAATTGCGAGTGCTAGCACCATAATGGCGATGCCTGTGCGGGGGGTATCGATCATCGTTTACCCACGCTCATGTGACGTTTCCTGCCAAAGCCGCTTATCCGCTCAACAGTAAAGCCAGCGTCTGACAGCTTTTGGCGCACATGACCTGCGGCAGTGTATGTGGCGAATGTACCGCCGCGCTTTGTGTGATCGCCAACTGCGGTCATTAGATCAGCGCTCCAAAGCTCGGGGTTTTTGGCAGGGGAAAAACCGTCCAGAAACCACGCATCCGCTTGCCCGTGCCAGTTGGGAACTGTTTCACGGGCGTCGCCTTCAATGATGGTTAACTGAATATCAGAAGGAAGCGCTTTGCCAGCCAAAAACTCCAGCAGATGTTCTGTAAGGGGGGCAAGCTCTGTAAATGGTGCAAGTGCTGCGCGGGTATCTTCGATCGATAAAGGGAATGCCTCAAAGGAAGTGAAGTGTAGCGTGCCTTTGCACGCTGATTTGCGCCATGCGTCCCATGTCGCTAGAAACGACAGACCGGTGCCAAAACCTAGTTCGGCAATCTGAAAACCGTCAGCGAAGCGTTCTGTAAGTTGATTGCCATCGTGAAAAACAAAGCGGGTTTCTGCAAGCCCATCTTGCAGCGAATAATACGGATCATCAAAGCGGCGTGCTATTGGCGTGCCGTTTTGCCATTCAAGATCGCCGTGCGACTGGTCCATGGGGTTACCTTAAGCTAGATGTGATAGCAGTGGCGCAGGAGCAAAGATTTGGCAACGTTTGATGTAACAGTTCGGGGCGCGGGTGTGTTCGGGCTTAGTGTGGCGTTTTGTTGTGCCAAGCGCGGTGCGAAGGTGCGTGTAATTGACCCTAAAGGCGTCGCGGCGGGTGCAAGTGGCGGTGTTGTTGGTGCACTTGCGCCCCATGCGCCGGACAACTGGAACTCCAAAAAGCAGTTTCAGTTTGAGAGCCTGCATGAGGCGGAAAATTTTTGGCAGCTTGTTGAGAAAACGGCTGATGCGGAAACCGGTTACGCCCGCACAGGCCGTTTGCAACCCCTATTGGATGAGCGCGCAGTGCATTTGGCCTGCGACAGAGCTGTTTCAGCGCAAGACCTTTGGGGCGATGTATATACATGGAAAGTTATTGAAGCGGCGGGTGATTGGGTGCCACAATCGCCTACTAGGCTGCTGATCCAAGATACTCTGACTGCACGCATCCATCCGCGTGCGGCGACCCAAGCATTGGCCAAAGCGGTTGTTGCCTTAGGTGGGCAGATTGCCTCCGAAGGTCCGGATGAAGGTAAAGTTGTGTTGGCAACAGGGGTTACTGGTCTGCAGCAAATGTCCGAGCAATTGGCCAAGCCTGTGGGTAATGGCGTGAAAGGGCAGGCCGCGGTGCTTGATTTTGATGCCTCTGACCGGCCCCAACTTTTTGCAGATGGGCTTCATATCGTGCCCCATTGGAACGGTACCGTGGCGATCGGGTCTACGTCCGAGCGACTTTATGAGCACACCGATGTGGATGCTCAATTGGACGATGTTATTGCGAGCGCAAAGTCTTTGTTTCCTGTCTTGGCTGACGCATCGGTGATTGAGCGCTGGGCTGGCTTGCGGCCCCGTGCCAAATCGCGCGCGCCGATGCTGGGGGCTTACGGTGATGTATATGTTGCCAACGGTGGGTTCAAAATTGGCTTTGGTATGGCGCCCCGCGTGGGCGAAACTATGGCCGCGCTTGTTTTGGACGGTGTGGATGAAATTCCAGATGCGTTTCGGGTGGAGGCCTCATTGTAATGCGTGTTGAAGCACTTGATCATCTTGTTCTGACGGTAGCGGATGTTGCCGCAACTGTTCGCTTTTATGAGGACGTGTTGGGCATGCAACCCGTCCGGTTTGACGCGGCGGATGGCACATCCCGTTGGGCGCTAATGTTTGGGGTGCAAAAGATAAATCTGCATCAAGCAGGCGCAGAGTTTGCGCCCCATGCAGACAACCCCAAGTCAGGATCAGCTGATCTGTGTTTCTTAAGCGATCAGGCATTGTCTACGTGGGTGCAATGGTTTGAAAAGCACCACGTCGAAATCGTTGACGGCCCTGTTGAGCGCACAGGCGCGCAAACCAAATTGCTATCGGTTTATGTGCGCGATCCCGATGGCAATTTGATTGAGGTTTCAAACGCCATTTAGTTTGGGCGTAGCTTTGCCATCAGCTTCTCAATACCTGCTACTGTACGCTCATTGGTCAGGTGCCCGTTTTCGTCGAACGCGTCGGAACTGTTGGCAAGCATTACTTCGGGTCCGCTGATTACGTGGGCCATGAACGGGTTCATCGCGAGGCGTAGGTTTGACTGAGCCCGCTCTCCGCCTGCGCGGCCTGCTGCTGCTGATAAAATTGCAACTGGCTTATCTTGCCATACGCTGCCCTCAGTACGGCTTACCCAGTCCACTGCGTTTTTCAAAACACCCGAAATGCCTTTGTTATATTCAGGTGTTGAAATGATCACTGCATCCGCTGCTTTGATCTGGTCCGCGAGTGCCTGAACTGAGGCAGGAATGCCCTCAGCGGCCTCTAGATCACCATCATAAAGTGGCAGGTTCAGATCAGCCTCGACATAGGTGCTAGCGCCGCCAATGCGTGCAGCTTAACGAATGAGTTTACGGTTGGTGGCCTCTTTACGCAGGTTTCCAGAAATGCCGAGTACATGCATCGGCTTGTCCTTTTATTAATACGCGTGTCAGGTAAGGCAAATCGGTGACAGCGCAAGGGCAGTGATTATGCAGCATGGTGGAAAAATCTTGGCAGCGCAGCTTGCAAAGATGGGTGTTAAGCGGGTTTTTCAAGTTCCAGGCGAAAGCTTTTTGGCGGCTCTAGATGGCTTGCTTGATCACGATATTGAGGTTGTTACCTGCCGCCACGAAGGTGCTGCGGCCATGATGGCTGAGGCGCATGCAAAGCTGACGGGCCAAGTTGGGGTGTGCTTTGTGACGCGCGGTCCTGGTGCTTGCAATGCCGCTGCGGGCATTCATATTGCGCGCCAAGACAGCAGCCCCGTGGTGATGTTTGTCGGTCAAATTGCGCGGTTCGATCGTGGGCGAGGGGCGTTTCAAGAAGTCGACTACCGCCAGATGTTTGGCGATTTGGCGAAGTGGGTTGAAGAGGTCGATCAGACTGAACGCTTGCCCGAGTTTATCCAACGTGCTTTTCAAACGGCATTGTCAGGGCGGCCTGGTCCCGTTGTTTTGGCGTTGCCCGAAGATATGCTGAGCGCGGCTTGCCATGACCTTCCCCTGCGTGAGGGTGCCGTCGTGCATCAAGCGTCTGATCTAGCAGAACCCGCGAAAACAATCATGGAGCGGATTGAACGCGCGCAGCGTCCTCTTATTGTTGTGGGTGGCCCTCATTGGTCCGTAGAAGCGGCACAGAGTTTGCGTGAGTTCGCCGAGGTTAACAACATTCCCGTGGCCGCGGGTTTTCGCCGGCAGGATTACATCGACAATCAAAGCTTTGCGTATGCTGGTGATTTGAACGTTGGCCTGAACCCCAAGTTGGCAGCGTGCTTCAAAAAAGCTGATTTGATCATCGCGCTTGGTAGTCGGCTGGGCGACATCGAAACGCAGGGCTACTCCTTGATGGCAGACCAAAAAGCGTTGGTTCATATCCATGTGGGCGCTGAAGAAATTGGCCGTGTGTGGCCGACAGAGTTTGGTGTCGTGGTCCGTGCTGATGAGATGATTGCGGCGCTGCATAAGTGCGCGCCGCTTCAGCGGCAGCCTGATTGGATGGCCGAGTGCCGCGCAACATATGATGCATGGCTACAGCCCACAGAAAGCCCCGGAGATGCCAAGCAGGAAAACATTATCTGCTGGCTGTCGGAGAATCTGCCCAAGGACTCGATTGTCACGAACGGCGCGGGGAACTACGCCGCGTGGTTGCACCGCTATTTCAGCTACAAAAGATATGGCACACAGCTTGCGCCAACTAGCGGCAGCATGGGGTATGGCTTTCCTGCTGCGATTGCTGCGAAACTTGAGCACCCTGCCAAAACGGTTGTTTGCTTGGCGGGCGACGGTTGTTTTCAAATGACGCTTAACGAAATGTCGACGGCGATGCAGCACGGTGCGTCTGTAATTGTGATCGTTATGAATAACCGGCGCTACGGCACCATTCGGATGCACCAAGAAAAGACATATCCTGCGCGCGTGAGCGGAACTGATATGGTAACCCCTGATTTTGCTGCTCTTGCCCGCGCCTATGGGGGTCACGGCGAGACGGTGCAAAATGATGCTCAATTCGCACAAGCGTTTAAGCGCGCTGAAGCAAGCGGCAAAGTTTCAATCATCGAAGTGCAGCTTGATGAGGACGTGCTTTCAACGGGTCAATCGCTTAGCGCGACCCGCGCTTTAGCCTTGAAAGGGTAAAAACGCCTCAACCGCTGCAGTGGCAATAACGATTGTTTGGCCTGTTGCGGGGTTTGCACTTTTGTGTCCGCCTTTCACGCCCTTAACCGTTGCTTTGCCGCGCGGAAGTTTTGCGGATAGCGCGTCAATATCAAGCTTGTCGGGCTCTGCGACACCAACGGTGACTTGCACGCGCATCATGTCGTGGGAAATACCCAAAGCCTCGAACATCGGAATAGATGAATGGCGCAGGGCATCTTCAATCGCACGCGCTGCGGCTTTTGTGTAATCCA